>JAQSXG010000394.1 GCA_029256785.1 Neobacillus sp. | reverse complement strand
CTGAAGAATAAAGCCCCCTTGTATAGTCTAAAATATATATGCGTATTAGTATCATTTTTCTATCAAAACACACGTTGAGACTGTGGTGAAGATAGTAAAGAAATAGGCTGATATCAAAGGCTTTGAAGGTTTTTAAACAAATATTGAAGTGTGTTTTATGTTCCCTCAGACTATTAGGTTTGGGGGAATTTTGCTTTAGGGGGTCTAACAAGTACGTAGAAGTATGTGTAATGGCTTTAAGTTTACGGGTTATGCGATAAAAGTATGTTGAAAGTGGATGTATAACTTACAAATAAGACTCTACAAATTATACTGTCGAAATATACGATAATTTGAGTTAAAATTTTCAGAATAATCGCGCATATTATACAAAATATCTCATATTAGAATGATATAATTTATTAAGCAATAGAACAAGGGCTAAATTTGAAATAGATGTAGAGATATAATGTTGAGATGAAAATGAAATGCACTCTGCGAATTCTCGATTTTGGGAATCCACAAAGTGCCTTTGCTGTAAAAATTATTATCAATAGTTCTATTTTTCATCTAAATATTTATGATATTTCTTTGGAACATTCTCTGTTTGCATATCATCGTGAACAGCACATGTTCCAGCTTTTTTTGCAGTTTCATAATACCAGCATTTGTAATTTAACATATCTAGCATCTCTTGCATTTCTTTCATCTGCTTTACCACAGCATCCCGCTGTAATTCTATGATGGATAGGCGCTCATCTATCTTGGAATCGCCCTCCATGCAGCAGTCGATAAAATGTTTGATGTCCTTGATTGGCATACCTGTTTTTTTCAGGCATTCAATAATTTTTAACCATGACATATCTTCATCCTTGAACATGCGCATACCGCCACTTGAGCGTTCTACAAATGGAAGCAAACCTTCTTTATCATAATATCTTAATGTTGAAGCAGCAACATCAAGCTGCTTTGCCATTTCACCGACCGTATAAATCATTTATATATCCTCCAAAATAATTATAAACTATTTAAAAAAGTATTGACTTAAAGTTAACTTTAAGTTGTAGAATTAAATCGAACTCGTTAGTCAGAGTGTAACACGAATAATATTTTAAATCAATGGAGGAATTAAAAATGAGCTTTAATATGTATGTACCAACAAGATTTATTTTCGGTTGTGGAAGGCTTAGCGAACTGCATGAGCAGAAACTGCCCGGCAAAAAGGCAATGGTCGTTATTTCAAACGGGACATCTACGAAAGAAAATGGCTCCCTTGATCGCACAGTTCAGGAACTTTCCAGAGCAGATGCCCAGAGTGTTATCTTTGATCAAGTACAGGCAAATCCACTGAAGTCTACTGTCATGGCAGGAGCAAAAACAGCAAGAGATAACGGATGTGACTTTATAGTTGCTCTTGGTGGTGGCAGCGTTATGGATGCCTCCAAAGCAATGGCGGCAATGGCAACAAACGATGGAGATGTCTGGGATTATATTTCCGGTGGGACTGGCAAAGGCAAAGCAATTGTAAATGCTCCGCTTCCGGTAATTTGTATTACGACAACAGCAGGAACCGGTTCAGAAGCAGACCAGTGGGGTGTTATCACAAATGATGAAACCAATGAAAAAATTGGCTTTGGTGGTGATGATCGTTTGTTCCCGGTGATTTCTATAATCGACCCTGAACTGATGAAGACAGTTCCAGCTAAATTCACCGCTTATCAAGGCTTTGATGCACTTTTCCATTCTACCGAAAGCTATATTTCCAAATTTGCAAGCCTGATGAGTGATATGTATGCACTGACGGCTATTGAAAATGCAGCTAAATATCTTCCTCGTGCGGTAAAAGGCGGTAGCGATATGGAAGCAAGAGAACACATGGCATTTGCCAACACCCTTTCAGGTGTAGTTATGACCGTCAGTGTTACTACTGCTGAGCATTCTATTGAGCATGCCATGAGTGCATATCATCAGGAGTTGCCTCACGGTGCAGGACTTATTATGATTTCAAAAGCATTTTATGAATTCTTTATTGAAAAGCATGCTTGTGATGAAAGATTTATAGCGATGGCAAAGGCAATGGGAATCAAAGAAGCTGATAAGCCAGAGGATTTCATTACTGCACTTGTGGATTTGCAAAAAGCCTGTGATGTGGCAGAACTCAAAATGAGTGATTATGGTATCACACCGGATGAATTTGATAAAATTGCAACCAATGCTCGTGAAACCATGGGCGGTCTGTTTGCAGCAAATCCATGTGAAATGACACATGAGGATGTTGTTGATGTACTTAGAAAGTCTTATCGATAAGGAGGATACCAATGGATATCCATAATTTCTTAGCGCACTTGAACCGAGGTGAAGTGATTGAGGGCGGTTCGGAAATGCACCGAATGATGTACAATGTCTCCCAGGAAGCATTGAAGTTAACCACTGAGCTGAACGGACATTATCATACACCAGAAGAAATTCGGGAACTGTTTTCCCTGTTGATTGGTAAATCGGTAGATAAAACATTTGCCATGTTCCCTCCTTTTTATACGGACTGCGGGAAGAACATTTCTGTGGGCAAGAATGTCTTTATCAATTCGGGCTGCCGTTTTCAGGACCAGGGCGGCATTACAATTGGTGATGGTGCTCTCATCGGGCACAATGTGGTGTTGGCTACACTCAATCACGACATTGATCCGAGAAAACGTAGTACTATGCATCCCGCACCTATTGTGATCGGTAAA
Source organism: Neobacillus sp. (assembly GCA_029256785.1). Lineage (GTDB taxonomy): Bacteria > Bacillota > Bacilli > Bacillales > Cytobacillaceae > Neobacillus. Next base: position 2,191 of record JAQSXG010000394.1, on the reverse strand, counting down.
AATGCCTGGATTGGAGCAAATGCCACTGTCGTTCCCGGTGTGACCATTGGTGATGGTGCTGTCATTGCCGCCGGTGCAGTTGTGACCAAGGATGTACCTGCTAATGTTATTGTGGGCGGTGTACCTGCGAAAGTTATCAAGAAAATCGAAATCGGTCAGGAGTAATAAGATATTGAATATGAAAAAAACAATTTCAATTCTATGTTTGATTATATTTTGTTTATGCCTGACTGCCTGTGATCGCAGTATAACGAATGAAAGTAACCAGAGTGATCGATATGAGACACCGAAAAGTGTTTCGATGGAACAAACAAATGAGGGGGACTCATCAGAGACATTAACAATGATAGATTTAAGGCTTACAGTTGGGAACAAAGTATTTTCAGCAAAGTTTTATGAGAATCAAACAACGCGAACATTAGTAGAGCTATTGCCGTTAACCATTGATATGAGCGAATTAAACGGTAACGAAAAATACTACTATTTATCGAATAAGCTCCCTTCAGCTTCCGAGCAACCGGGAGAAATTCATGCTGGAGATATCATGCTATACGGCGATGACTGTCTGGTCATATTCTATAAAACCTTCTCAAGTTCCTACCAATATACTCGACTTGGATATGTTGAAGATGCTGACAGCTTTTCTCAAGCTATCGGGGATGGTACTACCAAAGTTACTTTTGACTTGGGAAGACATGAAAAAAATCAAGGAGAATAATGAAAATGAATAAGAACGTACTTGTAATTTCTACTAGTCTTCGCAAGGGTGGTAATAGCGACACCCTTGCAGAGGAACTAATCCGTGGAGCGAAAGACACTGGAACCAATGTGGAAAAAATCAGTTTGGAAGGAAAAACAATCGGATTTTGTAAAGGCTGTCTCGTATGTCAGAAAACACAGAAATGCGTTATTAAAGATGATGCAGATAATATAGCACAAAAAGTTAAGAATGCAGACGCAATCGTGTTTGCTACACCGATTTATTATTATGAGATGAGCGGACAAATGAAAACATTGCTTGACCGTCTAAATCCGCTGTTCCCATCGGATTATTCCTTTAGAGAAGTTTATATGATAGCTACAGCAGCGGACGAAAATTTGGAATCTGTTGATGTTGCAGTAAAAGGCTTAGAGGGATGGATCAATTGCTTTGATAAAGCAAAGTTATCAGGTGTTCTTCGAGGTGTAGGGGTAACCGATATCGGCGATATTCAACATCATGAGAAGTTAATGAGTGAAGCATACGAAATGGGGAAAGCGATTTAGGATTCGCAGTATCATTACTGTAACGGCTTTAATGACAAAGGGGATATTTGATAATTCCCTGAAATATCATATCACAAATGCAAAGAATCATGGTGTTAGTGCTGAGGAGATGTCAGAAATCATCACGCATCTTGCGTTCTACGCAGGATGGCCTAATGCGTGGGCAGTGTTTGCATTGGCGAGAGAGATATACACTGAATAATATACGAAATGAATGATGGAAGGAGTATCTATTATATGGAAAGAAAAGAATTAGAAAACGTATCTAATTTTACAGTAGGCGAGGAAAATGTTGCATTTGCGCCATATTTTATAGGAAAGAGTTACTTAAGTCTCTTGAATGATAAGGAAGTAGGCATCTATAATGTTACCTTTGAACCAGGTTGCCGCAACAATTGGCATATTCATCATGGCTGCGGACAGATATTGATCTGTGTGGGCGGACATGGCTGGTATCAGGAGTATGGGAAAGATGCCAGGCTTTTGAAAAGCGGTGATGTAGTGTATATCGCACCAGAAATTAAGCATTGGCATGGAGCGGTAAATGATGAAGCATTTGCGCATCTTTCCTTATCAGTTCCTACTGAAGGTTCAAGCAATGAATGGTGTGAGCCTGTAACGGATGAAGAATATAACAAATTGAAATAAAAGGAATGTACTAGTCAAGGGGTGGTTTGACTACAGATGCAGCTTATCAATGGGTGAGAAAATAAAAATGCGTAAAAGTATAAATCAATAAAATCACATGCCCCCCTTATGGAGAGTAATGGGGTAAGATGTTCCTATTGAAATAGAGGCTTTGAAGGCTTTTAAGTGAATATTGAAGTGTGTTTTATCCAAAGGATAAGGATTTCTAAGTGCTAAAGCACTAAGAACTCTCTTAATATTCCCTCAGGCTAAATAGTTTGGGGGGATTTTTGCGTTA
>JAQSXG010000393.1 GCA_029256785.1 Neobacillus sp. | reverse complement strand
TATCAACAATTTCCATCACTGGTTTAATTTTTTCACCCATATTGTAATATTGATCATTTAGTTCAAGAGTGATTGTATCCTTGCCGTATTTTTCCTTAAGCCCATTAACGATGGTTTCGATGGTTGTTTTTCGTGCTTGGAAGGTTTCCATGTCATGGTCACGAATAATGTAGTGGAGCTTTGTTTGCTCAACATCACCTTGGAAATCTAGTAGATGGTAGAATCCTTCATATCCCTCTGTATGCTCTGGTGCTTCTTTTTCAGGAAGCTTATTATGTAATTCCATTGCAATTTTCATTGAGCTAACCATTTTGTCCTTGGCAGAGCCTGGATGAATATTGTTTCCTTGAATCGTGATCTTCGCTGCTGCTGCATTAAAGCTCTCATACTCCAACTCCCCAAGTGGACCTCCATCTACGGTATACGCATGCTTGGCATTAAATTTCGCCACATCAAATTTATGCGGGCCTCTACCAATCTCTTCATCAGGTGTGAACGCAACGCGGACCTTACCGTGCTTTATTTCAGGGTGGTTAAGTAAGTAGGCCATTGCGGTCATAATTTCAGCAATCCCTGCCTTGTTGTCTGCTCCAAGGAGTGTCGTTCCGTCTGTTGTGATTAAGGTATGACCCTGATAACTTGGCAGACTTGGGAAATCCTTCGGTGACATCACTACGTTTAGTACTTCGTTTAAAACGATTTCATTGCCGTGATAATCCTCAATGATTTGTGGATTCACGTTTGCGCCAGTAAAGTCAGTTGCAGTGTCTACATGCGCCAAGAAACCAATGGTGGGCACGTCCTTATCCGTATTAGATGGTAACGTCGCCATTACATAGCCATTTTCATCCACGGTTACCTCAGCCATACCAATAGCCTTTAACTCCTCAACAAGCATGTTAAGTAGCTTCCATTGCCCCTCGGTGGATGGACAGGTTTGACTATTTTCATTAGACTGCGTATCTACTTTTACATAAGAAGTAAAACGATTAATTATCTCACTCTTCAAAATTGCCACACTCCCCATTTAAGTTTCATCCATTTAATAATAGCACTTTCATAATCAGTGCGGAAATAGAATGACGAGCGAAAAGTCTGTAAAAAATTTCATTGACCACTATTGAACGGTTGGGGCAACGGGAGTACGATAAAGATGTTTCATTCCTTTCAAAAAATAATGGATAGTATATGGAGATGTTAAAAGCTGATTTATCAAAATAAAGGGAGGTTCTAAAAATGAATATAATTGAAATTAACAACCTGACAAAGATGTATGGCAAGGCGCGGGGAATAAGCGATATCAGCTTTAATGTGGAAGAAGGAGAAATATTTGGCTTCATCGGGCCAAACGGGGCTGGGAAGTCAACGACAATACGGACACTATTATCGCTTATTTATCCAACAAGCGGCAGTGCGACCATCTTTGGGAAGGATTGTATTCAATATGCTCCCGAAATTAAAAAGGAAATAGGCTATCTACCTTCTGAAGTATTTTACTATGAAAATATGAAGGTAAAGGATCTCTTAAATTATTCAGCTAGCTTTTATAAAAAGGATTGTAGTAAACGAATCAAAGACTTAGCAGAAATCATGGACCTTGATCTAAATAAAAAAATAGATGACCTATCTTTAGGAAATAAGAAGAAGGTTGGGATTGTTCAGGGTCTACTCCATGAACCGAAGCTGATCATACTTGATGAACCGACTAGCGGTTTGGACCCGTTAATGCAGCAAAAGTTCTTTGAATTACTTGAAAAGGAGAATAAAAAAGGGGCCACTATCCTCTTTTCTTCCCATATTTTAAGTGAAGTTCAGCGCTTATGTAATCGTGTAGCAATCATTAAAGAAGGAAAAATCGTTACCGTTGAAAAAATAAGCACCTTACAGGAAAACACCTATAAAAAGTTTAAGATAGAGACAAAACTGCCAGTAGACTTAGATTACTTTCAGGCGAATGGTGTTAATAAGTTAGAGGTTAAGGAGAACGTTACCAGCTTTTTATTTAGAGGGAATATGAATGAAATCCTGAAAAAAATTACTACCCTTGAAATCACGAATCTATGGATAGAAGAGCCAGACCTTGAGGAGATATTTATGCATTATTATGAGAAGGAGGCTTAAGGAAACCATGAATATATTTATCCATGAATGGAAGGCATATCGGAAGTCCACTGTCATCTGGTCGCTTTCCTTAATACTAATAGTTGTTCTATTTATGTCGTTCTATCCTTCATTTTCTAAGGACGCAGCGGATTTCACCAAAATCATGGAAGGCTATCCAGAGGCAATAAGAAATGCATTAGGAGTGAATCTTGGCAGTTTTTTTACGATTCTAGGTTTCTATTGCTTCCCATTAACGTTCATTACCCTTTGCGGTGCAATCCAGGCAATGAATCTTGGAACGAGTATTGTTAGCAAGGAAGTTCTTGAAAAAACCGCGGATTTTCTATTAACAAAGCCAGTTACCAGGACAGCAATAGTAACTTCCAAGCTCCTAGCAGCATTCTCCTCAATTGTTACTACGAATATTCTTTACTTTGCTGCAGCTAGCCTTATGGTATTTCAAGTGAAGACAGAAAATTTTAGCTTCAAACTCTTTATTATGCTCTCGCTTACAATATTTTTTGTACAACTAATTTTCCTTGCTCTAGGATTTATGATGTCAGTCAGTATTCCTAAAATTAAATCCGTGCTTACTATCTCTCTTGGAACAGTCTTTGCCTTCTATTTTCTTGGCATGCTTAGTGGTAGCGCTGCAAGCGAGGAAGTTAAACGATATATTTCCCCTTTTAAATATTTCGACACAGCTTATATCATGAAAAATTCAAGCTATGAAGCATCCTTTTTGTTTGTGGGTGCTGTGATTATTATTGTTGCCATCATAGCAAGCTACTTTATATATGCCAAAAAGGATATCCATACGGTTTAAGAAATTAGGCTTGCAAATGGGAGGTTAATCATGAATATATTTATTCAAGAGTTGAAGATTCTACGGAAGTCATTATTATTTTGGTGTATTGGTGTTTTCCTTATGGTCGTATCTGGGATGGGGAAATTTAAAGCATATTCTTCACAGGGGCAATCGATAAATGATCTGGTAGCCGATATACCACAATCGCTCCAAGCTGTTTTGGGATTCAGTGCAGTAGATTTATCCACACTTAGTGGTTATTATTCCATCCTGTTTCTATATTTGTTATTAATGGCTACAATCCACGCAACAATGCAAGGTGCAACGATAATTGCAAAAGAACAACGTGATAAAACGTCAGAGTTTTTATTCGTAAAGCCTATATCAAGGAGTACAATAATTACTGCAAAATTACTAGCCGCCTTCACGAATGTCATCATTTTTAATCTAGTTACCTTGGTGTCGTTAGTAACTATATTAGACAAATACAACACCGGTGGAGAAGAAGTTAATGGTGATATTGCCCTTACAATGTTGGCGATGTCTATAGTACAGGTCTTGTTTCTGGTCCTCGGCAGTGCACTCGCTGCGATTAAAAGGAAAGCAAGGAATGCGGCATCAGCAGCCACCGGCATCCTTTTGCTTACGTATATCTTATCCATCGCCATTGATTTGAATAAAAGTATCGAAATCTTAAAGTATGTCACTCCATTTAAATACTTTGAAGCAAAAAATATCATGTTTGGCGGAGGCTTTGAACTAAGTTTTGTCATCATATCCGTTGTTATAATCGCGGGACTGACGATGGTAACCTATGTTTTTTATCAAAAAAGAGACTTAAATGTATAGCCAGTAGGCGGAACGAGTACGTCTTGTTCCTTTTATTATTTTTAATAAGCTAACGAAAGTGTTAAGATGATAAAGTCGAATTGAAAAAAGGAGGAATCTAGATGTCATTACAAAATGAAAATGCGGCATTACCGCCAAAAACCTGCTCGGTAGACCGTTTGGTTACATTAGAATCGGATGTAAAAAAGGTGCTTGCTGGAGAAAAAACGGCAACACGTAGAAATGGACGGTATGCGGACCCAGGTGAGATTATGACCCTAGAGGGCCGTGAATTTGTTGTCGAAAAGGTTTATTCTCAAAGTTTAGGGGAACTGACGGATAATGATGTGCAAAGTGAGGGCTACACTACAGTTGAGGAATACAAGCAGTCGATTCTTTCTTATCATCCAGGGATGCCTTGGCTACCGCAAATGCGTGTATGGGTTCATGAATTCCGCCCAGTCGAAATAAACAACTAATCGTTACATGCATGAGTCCTTTATATAAGGGCTGATGCTATTTTTTTGCTATAATATTACTTATTATCATTTCAGAAGATTGCTAAAAAAGTGGTTTTTGAGCAGGGGTGTAAGAATGCATGGGGTTTTTATCAAAGTACATAAAGAAGTATTGGAAGTCTTTTAGTCTGGCAGTGTTATTCCTAACCTTTGAAGCGATTAGTGATTTAATGATGCCAACGATTATGGCATTGATTATTGATGTTGGGGTTGTGGGCAGGGATTTAGACTATGTGCTCAAAATGGGTGGAATCATGTTGCTTATTACACTCTTTGGTGCCTTTTCTGCCTCAACGAGAAGTATATTGGCTAGCAATGTATCGCAACGGTTTGGTGCTGAATTGCGCTTGGACTTATTCAAAAGAATACAATCATTGTCCTTTAAAAATATTGATCGATTTGAACGTGCCTCATTAATTACAAGGCTAACCAATGATGTTACCCAGGTTCAAATATTTGCAAATGGATTAATGCGGATCTTTGTGAAAGCTCCCCTTTTAGCGATTGGCGGATTGATTATGGCAACTCGGCTTAATATCCATCTTGCTGTAGTCCTCGCAGTGGTTGTGCCTATTGTTGCTATATTAATTATTGTGAATTTAAGGCTAGGTTTCCCTCTCTTCTCTAAGGTTCAAAAAGCACTTGATCGTG
>JAQSXG010000392.1 GCA_029256785.1 Neobacillus sp. | reverse complement strand
GTGCGGCAAGTGGTATCAATCGTTCCTTAGGGATCGATAGAGGATCGACAGTGCCTTGGACAGATATCCATGAAACTGATTGTTTGTTCCTTGCGGGAAGTAATACCGCAGATTGCCATCCAACCATGATGTTCCGCGTTTGGGCAGTCCAAGAAAGAGGCGGATATTTGATTGTTGTCGATCCAAGGGAGACTCCTGTTGCTAGAAGAGCTGATGTGCATCTTGATTTAAGACCAGGAACCGATTTGGCACTGGCAAATGGAATTTTGCATCTCCTGATCCAAAACGGCCATGCAGATGACGAGTTTGTTAAAAACCATACAAACGGTTTCGAAGAAACAAAGGAATTAGTCAAAGAATTTACACCAGAATATACAAGTCAAATAACAGGTGTTGCACCAGAAAAAATTATCAAGGCAGCTGAAATCTATGGAAAAGCACCGAATGCCATACTGTTGTTTGCAAGAGGAATTGAACAGCAGGTAAAAGGTGTGGATAATGTTTCCGCATACATCAATTTAGCTCTTGTGACCGGTAATATTGGCCGGCCAAAAGCAGGGGTTGGAACAATAACAGGCCAAGGAAACGGTCAAGGTGGAAGGGAACATGGTCAAAAAGCCGATGCCTTGCCTGGTTACCGCAAAATTACCGATCCACAGCATGTAAGGGAAGTAGCGAAGGTGTGGGGAATTGAACCCGAGGAGATGCCAGGCGAGGGAGTATCTGCTTTTGAATTGTTTGGATTAATGGAAAAAAAAGTAATTCGGTCAATGTATCTTCTTTGTTCCAATCCTGTTGTTTCAGCACCTGACTCAAATTATGTCCGAAAAGTATTAAAACAGCTTGATTTTATGGTGGTATCTGATTTCTTCCTATCCGAATCTGCAGAATATGCTGATGTTGTCCTACCAACGACGCCCTGGTCCGAAGATGAGGGAACGACTAAAATTTTTGAAGGAGGTGTAATTAAAATTAACCGAGCACAAATGCCTTTTGGTGAGTCTAAGCCAGATTGGCTCATTCAGGTCGAATTAGCTGAACGACTCGGTCGTGGAAAGTACTTTTCTCATTTAAAAACATCAGAGGATGTCTTTAATGAGTTACGGTTAGCTTCTAAAGGTGGGAAGGCAGATTACTTTGGGGTTACTTGGGAAAAGATCAAAAAGCAAGATGGCGTATTCTGGCCATGTAAGGATGAAGAAGATCCAGGTACACCTCATATGTTTTTAGATAAAAAGTTCTATTTTCCGGATGGAAAAGCCAAGATACTGGCACTTCCTTATGTACCTGCAGCAGAGGAACCAGATGAGGAATTTCCGCTTTGCTTAACAACTGGTCGGGTCGTTTATCATTATCTATCAGGTAATCAAACTCGACGAATTCCATTTTTGAAGGATATGTGCCCCGAACCGTTTGTTGAAGTACATCCGGAAACGGCCAAAGAGTATGATATTCAGCATGAAGAAAGAGTGCGTTTGTTCACACGTCGTGGTGAGGTTATCTATAAAGTGAAAATCACGGAAGCTATTCGTAAAGATACCGTATTTGTTCCATACCATTGGGATTTTGAATTAGCGGCAAATATCCTAACGAATCCAGCTCTCGATCCGATTTCAAAAATGCCAGAATTTAAAGCCTGTGCAGCTCAGATTGGAAAATTAGAAAAAAGTGAGGTGCAATAAATGGACAAGAGGTTGTATCTTGAACTGGAAAACTGTATTGGCTGTCGTTCCTGTTTAGCAGCGTGTACGCAATGTGGTGGTCACGAGGAACGGAACAGAAATTATGTATACGACGTCAACCCTCTTGTCGATCGGCAGACGATGCCACTTATGTGCCTTCACTGTGTCAACCCTGCTTGTGCAAGAAGCTGTCCAGCCCAAGCAATCCAAATCCATGAAACCGGAGCGGTATTATCCGCTCTAGTGGAAAAGTGTATTGGATGTCAAAACTGTACGATAGCCTGTCCTTATGGAATTCCTAAGTTTGATACAGAACAAAACTTAATGTATAAATGTGATCTTTGTATTGACCGAAGTAAGGACGGCATTCCGCCGATGTGCGCGAGTGCATGTCCGACTAACACACTTCAATGGTTAACGGATGAAGAGATTAATAGAAAACAAAAACAGTTTCATCTTGATAATGGCAAATGGGTAACTAGCCTTCCATATTTAGAGGGAGAAACGAATGTAAAAGTGAATCTTCCTGGTATTTTACTAGGAATAGCCAAATTATACTAAAGAGGAGGGATGACCATGACAGAAAAAAACGATAATATCCCGTTTGAGGAGGATAATTATACTCATAATATTCACCGCAATAATGAAAGAAAGCTAGATCGTCGCGGATTCATGAAAACATTGGTCGGCGCAGCTGGAGTTTTCGCCGTTTCCTCCCTGCCTTGGGGAGGCCTTGCGGCGAAAGAACTTGCCAGTCTGGGTGAAAAGGAATATAAACATAAGAAAATTGCAGATGTAGACTCTATTGAGATCGGGGGCGCAGTGGAGTTTAAATTTCCTAGTGAACATGATGAAGCGATTCTAATTCGCTTGTCGGAAAATAAGTATGTGGCTTATCAAAATGCATGTACTCACCTCCGATGCCCTGTTTTTTGGGTCAAGGAGGAAGGAGAAATGATCTGTCCATGTCATCACGGGAAATTTGATGTTGAAACAGGTTTCCCAACAGCTGGACCACCTCGACGTCCGTTGCCTGAAATTCAAGTAAAAGTAGATAGGGGTGCAGTCTACGCTGTGAAGGTGAAACGTTATGAAGCGTAATTACATTGGTGTCATTTTACTTTGTGGAATTATATTTCTTAATATTGTTTTTACTCAATATATGGTCCATCAGTACTTTTATCAAAATTATGTTAATGTTGTAATGCTTTGCTTCTTAAACTTTTTGCTTTTTCCAACAGCATTATTGATATATGTAAGAGACAAGAAAGGTTTGGGTAAAAAACAAAAGAGGTGAACGAATTGTTAGAAATGCGATACCCCATACAAATTGATGAAGCGGTAAATAGATTAATGGCACATTGTCTTGACAGTAAGGTAGAATTGATCCCTATTAATAGTTGTGACAACCGCTATTTGGCTGAAGATATTATTGCTACCCATGATGTTCCTTTGTTTACCCGTTCTGGATATGACGGCTATGCGATTCGAGCGGAAGATACACAACACTGTTCTTCCAATACACCATTACAATTCAAAGTGCTTGAGGAGCTTGCTGCTGGAATTGTTCCTCAACAAGAACTTGGTCCATATGAAACTTCAAGAATTATGACAGGGGCTAAGACTCCTAATGGTGCAAACTCCGTCATAATGCTGGAACTTGTTAAGGAGTTTAATAGGGATGGAGAAAAATATATAGTTATTAAACGAAGAGTGCAGAAGGGAGAAAACCTTTCTCACCAAGCTGAAGAAACTAGACGTGGTGAAACGATTATTAAAAGAGGAACGAGAATAAACCCGGGAGTAAAAGCGGTCCTTGCTACTTTTGGATATTCTCAAATTCCTGTTACTGTTAGGCCAACAATTGGAATTTTCGCCACTGGTTCTGAACTTCTTGATGTGAATGATTCATTGCAGGATGGCAAAATCCGAAATAGTAATTCCTACATGATTGATGCACAAGCAAAAAGAATCGGTGCCGATCCAATCTACTTTGGTAAGCTTCCGGATGAAATAGAAACCTGTTATGAAGCGATTTCGTTTGCGTTAAATAAGGTTGATATTTTAATTACTACCGGTGGTGTATCGGTAGGGGATTATGATTTAATGCCGGAAATTTACAAGAGATTACAGGGAAAGGTCCTGTTTAATAAAGTGGCGATGCGCCCGGGTAGTGTCACGACGGTTACTGCACTTAAAGGAAAACTTCTGTTTGGTTTATCTGGTAACCCATCAGCAAGCTATGTTGGTTTTGAGTTGTTTGTAAGACCAATTCTCAGAAAATTGCTGTTAAGTGAAAACCCTTATTTGAAATATGAGAAGGTCAAGCTGGCTTGTGATATTCCAAAAGCTAATCCCTTTACCCGTTTTGTTCGAGGTAAGTTGTTTTTTGAAAATGGGATGATTTCTGCTAGACCAGTAGGGATGGACAAGTCTAATGTTGTCTTAAGTCTAGCAAAAACAGATACACTTATTGTTTTACCTGGCAGTACACGTTCTTTTCAAAAAGGGGAGAAGGTAATAGCTCTCTTATTAGAGGATGAAGAGGGGAGCCAAATGCTTTGGCAGGATTCTGATAGAAATGAACAAGTATCAAGTATGTCTACCATCTTATAAGGTGGTAGGCTTTTTAGTATAGATCATGTGAAATGTCTTTAGTGGATTGGGAAAACACTAAGGAATTGGATGGTCCTATTTTTAATAATTTTTTTATAATAGGAAGTAATTGATATTTTAGTAAACTATCTTCTTTTTAACCGGAAATAAGGAGGTTTTCCCCTTGCAAGAAAAACAGAACAATGTTCGAGTTGCTGTCGTTCAAGCTGCACCTGTTATTATGGACCGGGATGCAACGATTGAAAAAAGTATTAGACTGACCCATGAAGCAGCAGAAAAAGGTGCGAATATAGTTGTTTTTCCTGAAGCCTTTATTCCAGCATATCCTAGAGGTCTTTCATTTGGTTCAAAAATAGGCTCAAGAACGAAAGATGGGCGCCAAGATTGGTTTAGATACTGGGAAAATTCAATTGAAGTTCCTAGCCTGTCAACCGAAATGTTGGGAGAGGCAGCAAGAAAAGCTGGTGTTTATTTAATAATTGGTGTTATTGAAAGAGACCAAGAAACAAGCGGTGCAACTCTTTATTGTACCGTTCTCTTTTTTAGCCCTGAAGGAACATTGCTTGGAAAACATCGTAAATTGAAACCAACTGCTGCTGAAAGAGTAGTTTGG
>JAQSXG010000391.1 GCA_029256785.1 Neobacillus sp. | reverse complement strand
GGTGTTGCCCAAGCTGCTGTTACACTAGCAAAGGCCGTTATGCTGGATGAGCGCAGTGTTTATCCGGTGTCCACAACATTACATGGACAATATGGATACGATGGGGATGTTGCATTAAGTATGCCATGTGTCATTGGAAGAAATGGCGTAGAAAAACAAGTAGAAATTGCTCTAGACACCCAAGAACTTGAATGGCTCCATCAATCAGCGTCATATATTAAAGAAACGATGAAGGTAGCAAAGACAGGTAGAATTCATAATCTAAAAATTTAGTTTGATGTTTACAGCTTGCATTTCTTTTTAGGCGAACAGGCTTTGTACTGTTCGTCTTTTTATTTAAATTTTTCAAGCAAACATGTATATCTCCATGTAACGCAAGAAATAAAAAAGCCAACCTCTCCAGATGGAAGAGTTGGCTTATCTTATATCTGATCTAAATTGTATAGTAACTTAATATATCACAGAAGTTGTTTGAATGTACGAACTACATTTTCTACGGTAAATCCATACTCTTCCATTAATTTTTCAGGTTTAGCAGAAGCACCAAAGTGATCAATGGTAATCTTCTTCCCTTCTGCACCAATGTATTCTCTCCAACCAAATGAAGATCCCATTTCAATGGCAACACGTACAGTTAAATTGCTAGGAAGCACACTTTCTTTGTACTCTTCGAATTGTTGCTCAAAACGATCCCAACTTGGCATGCTGACAACAGATACGGCAATACCTTCTTTTTCTAATTCATTTTGCGCTTCAATTGCTAGAGATACTTCAGATCCTGTTGCAATTAAAAGTCCTTTTGCTTCCCCATTTGCAGGAGAAATCACATAGGCACCCTTTTTCACGCCTTCGTAGATTTGTTGTTGGTCTTCATCAAAGGTAGGTAAATCTTGACGAGTTAATACCAATGCTGTTCGTTTATCTGTGCTTTCAATTGCTAAACGCCAGGCAGCCTCAGTTTCTTTAGCATCTGCAGGACGAATTACGGAAAGCCCAGGCATTGCACGTAATGCTGCTAAATGCTCTATTGGTTGGTGAGTTGGTCCGTCTTCCCCAACAGCAATACTGTCATGTGTAAATACATAAGTAACAGGTAACTTCATTAATGCTGCTAGACGAATTGCTGGACGTAAGTAGTCAGAGAATACAAAGAAGGTAGCTCCAAATACTTTAATTCCACCATGTAGCGCCATTCCGTTTAAAGCTGCACCCATTGCAAACTCACGAACGCCAAACCAGATGTTACGTGCAGCATATCCATCTAAGCAATAGTTCTTTTCAGAAGATATAAGTGTCTTATTAGAACCGGCAAGGTCTGCTGAACCACCAATTAATTGTGGAAGAGCTTCTGCTGCTGCATTTAACACTTTTCCAGATGATGCTCTTGTGGCCATCTTTTCGCCTGTTTTAAATTTTGGAAGGGTTTCATGCCAGTTTTCTGGAAGTTCTCCCTTTAATGTACTTTCTAATTGCTGTGCTAATTCTGGGTATGCATTTTTATATGCTGCAAATAATATGTTCCACGCATATTCTTTCTCTTGACCGGATTCAGCAAATTGACTAAAGTGTATATTTATTTCTTGTGGAACAAAGAATGGTTCTTCATATTCCCATTCGTAGTAAGCTTTGGTTACCTTTGTTTCCTCCTTACCAAGTGGTGCCCCATGACAAGCAGAGGAACCAGATTTATTCGGAGAACCATATCCAATAGTTGTCTTGATTTCAATTAAAGTAGGACGTTGTGTTTCTGCTTTTCCTTCTTGAATAGCCTTTTGGATGGCTTCGATATTATTTCCATCTTCTACACGTAATACTTGCCATCCGTATGCTTTAAAACGGTCTTGTACACTTTCAGAGAAAGATAGATTTAAGTCTCCGTCTAAAGAAATATCGTTTGAATCATACATAACAATGAGACGACCAAGCTTTAAGTGACCTGCAAGGGAAGCTGCTTCTGCAGATACCCCTTCCATTAAATCCCCATCACCACAAATGCTGAATGTATAGTGATCAATTACTTGAAAATTGTCTTTGTTATATGTTTCTGCTAGATGACGCTCTGCCATCGCCATACCTACAGCCGTTGCGATACCTTGTCCAAGTGGACCAGTTGTTGCGTCGATACCTGGTGTATGACCGAACTCAGGATGCCCAGGAGTTTTGCTTCCCCATTGACGGAAATTCTTTAAATCTTCGATGCTAACATCATATTCGAATAAATGAAGTAAGCTGTATAACAACGCCGAACCATGTCCAGCAGATAAAATAAAACGGTCTCTGTTAAACCAATTTGGATTAGCAGGATTGTGATTCATTTCTTTTGCCCATAGGGTATAAGCCATTGGAGCAGCACCCATTGTGATTCCAGGGTGACCGGAATTAGCTTTTTCAATAGAATCAATAGATAAAGTTCTGATTGTGTTAATAGCTAGTTCTACAACATTTTGTTTTTTTTTTAACGACTCCATTCTTTTTCTCCCTTTAACTATTCTTTATTTTCGAACTAATCATATCAGTAAGTTTTTTGAAAAATTATATAGAAATACTTCTAGCTAAATAGTAGTCTGAAAGATTAATAGAATGCTTGTCTTTTAATGCATCCTCAAATAACATATTTACTAATCTGCCATTTTTCCAGCCAACCATTTCCCCATTTTTACCATGTATCAATAAATCAACTGCATAAGCTCCCATCCTGCTTGCCATCATACGATCATAAACAGTTGGTGATCCACCACGTTGCAAATATCCCAAAACGATGACATTAGTGTTAAGATCAAATCTCTTTTTAATCTCATTTTTTAGATCTTTACCGCTGCACACACCTTCTGCTAAAACAATAATACTGTGCATTTTGCCTCGTTCTTGTCCATGTATAATTCGGTTCATCACATCTTCAATATCATTTGCGACTTCTGGTATTAGAATGGATTCTGCACCAGAGCTTATGCCTGTCCATAAGGCAATATCCCCTGCATGCCTCCCCATTACTTCTATAATACATATACGTTCATGTGAATACGCTGTATCACGTATTTTATCTATAGCTTCAATAACAGTATTAACTGTTGTATCAAAGCCTATTGTATACTCTGTCCCAGAGATATCATTGTCAATTGTTCCAGGAATACCGATAGTAGGGAAGCCTTGTTTGGCTAATTTATTTGCTCCTTGGAAAGATCCGTCTCCCCCGATAACTATTAATCCATCTATACTTGCGTTTTGTAGTGATATTATTGCTTGTTTTTGTCCTTCTACTGTTTTGAACTCTTCACAGCGAGTACTTCTTAAGATTGTTCCACCCCTGTGAATAATATCCCCAACACTTCCAAAGTCCATGTTTAAAAAATCGCCTTTCATTAAACCAGAATAACCATGTTTAACTCCATATACTTCTAGTCCATTATAAATTCCTCTTCGTACTACTGCACGAATAGCTGCATTCATTCCTGGAGAATCTCCCCCACTTGTTAAGACAGCAATCTTCTTCATATTCTTCCTCCATTTTTTAAGAGAATTTTTTTCAAAAGAAGATAAATAAGGATAAAATTTACTAAGAGGATTTCTGACAAACTTTGTTAATAAATTCACAAATATTTTTAATAAGATTAAGTTTGGTTAGACCCTGCAAAGTAAAAAGGGGTACTAATCATTATTATTCTTCAGTCTCCATCTGTTTTTCCAATTTATGTTGGCATTCTGGATTAGAACATGCCCCAAAATAGGTTACGACCTTTTCTGAAACAAAAGATTCAATTTCCATGTTACAATATTTACAAAGAATTACGCCTAATAATTCCTTTCCATTGTCCATTTTATATCCTCCTACAGATACAAAGGTTATGACTTTCCTAGTAAGGGAACGTATAGAGACTGAATGAAGTAATATTCATGTTATATAATACTTTTTACTTCGTCTAATGTATCCCCTTACAAGGGCCTTTTTCTTTAAGAAGTACTTTCATAAAAATATTGCTTCAGACTAACTTTTTCGTAATATTACTCCTCTTTTGCATTGTCGCCCTCTATATTTTCCTTTTTATTAACCCACTTCTTCCAAATATTAAGTGCCAATTTTACACCATAAATTCCAGCATAAAAATCTCTATTTTCAATTGCTTCAATAAGAATCCTATGGTTATCACCTGTTGGTATTTTGTCCTCTCCTTTTATTTGACCAAGTGCATAATTTTCTAAAATCATCGGTGAAAAGATTTCAAGAGAGAATAAATAAATTTCTTCCATTAACTTATTTTTAGTTGAAGCAGCTAGTGTTTTATGAAAATTCAAATCTAAAGTATGAAGTGTTTCATAATCATCAGGATTTTTTTCAATGCACTCCAAAAAAGCTTCCTGGTTTTTACTAAGAATTTTTATATCTTCCTTAGTAGCATTGGCTATTGCCAGCTTAAGGACCGCTACCTCCATCTGCTCCCGAAAATCAACTAATTCTTTTAATTGCATATTAGTTAAAATCATTTTAAAAAGTAGGGATTGAGTAATAGAAATATCTTCAGGTTCTGATATATACGTACCATCGCCTCTTCGAATTTGAATAATATTAATTGCCTCTAAAACCTTTAATGCTTCCCTAACAGAACTTCTACTTACATTTAATAATTCACAAAGTTCAGTTTCCGTAGGGATCTTATCATTAGGTTTTAATTCTTTATAAATGATTTTGGTCTTAATATACTCAGTTACCTTTTCCACTGCGGTTTTTTGTGTTAATGTTTTTTCTTTATTTACTGCTGCTGACATAATCAAATCCATCCAAAAATTCACCCTTAATTTTTTCTTTTTTTAGCTTGGCTGCTTTAATGTAATGTGGCTTCATTATTAATTCATGACGCTCTCGTTTACATTATAGTGTAAATATACTCAACAAGGTAAGCAGCCAAGTTTAGTTTTTCTCTAGT
>JAQSXG010000390.1 GCA_029256785.1 Neobacillus sp. | reverse complement strand
TCATTTATATCACGGTATCATTTGTGTTATCATAGTAATAATGCTGGTTATCTTGCCTTTTGTAAGGGGAGGCAGGTCTGGCTAGAGCCGCTTATACCGAGCTAGAATGCTTGACGAATGAAAGAACGGGTTGTTATACTAATAAAAGTCACCAACTTTCAGCTGATGTAGCATACTGCATAATTGAAAAGGACTGTGGATAGGAAAAAAATTTAAACATTTGATGATAATGATAATTATTATTGAATGCTTTCTGCATGACAATGCTTGAAAAAATAGGTACCCATGCCGCTGCAAAATTTACGCCGCAATACGTTGAACCATTTACATAGGATTGTTCTGGTAATGCAGGCAGGAGGAGCTTTTCGAAACAATGAAATACTGGTATAAAATTCACAAATGGGCAAGTTTGATTTGTGCAGTTTTTCTGTTGAGTATGTGTGCAAGTGCTTTGCCTCTGATCTTTGGTCGGGAAATAGCGGCATTTAATCAGGTTAGTGTACCTACGGCTTCAGAGGCATCCTTGGTAGATTTGACAAAACTGTCTGTGGGGAAGCAGGCGGAAACCGTGCTGGAGCGTTACCCCGGCTACAATCTGCGTGCTGTCTATCTGGATCATGAAAAGCATACGAATGGCTTTTCCATACGGTCTCAAGACAAGGGCTATGAGTATGCTCGTCTAGATTTGAACACAGGTCTATTCATAGAACGGTCTAATGAAAAAGTGAGGTATGAGGTAATTCCAAAGTTTATCGAATTTGCTTACAGGATGCATGTCGATATGTACCTCGGGTCATTCGGCAGGAACTTGTTCGGAGCGATGTGCGGATTGAGCGTTGTAGCTTTGCTCTCGGGCATCTGGTTGTATGCCCCTTTTATGAAAAACATCTCCTTTGGGACGATTCGTTCTTCTCATCGGCGTATTTATTGGATGGACTGGCATAAATTACTGGGGATTGCCACACTTTCCTGGGCAGTATTATTAAGTGTAAGCGGCTTTATTTTTATATTTGCTGGTCCGGTTCATAATGCTTGGAACGAAAGCATACGCAAGGAATTCTTGATCGATTATCAAGACAAGCCCTTTCCTGTCCAGCGTATTTCTATTGATGAGGCAATGGAAGTGGCCCAAGCCGCTTTACCTGATCGGAGAATAACGGGGATCGAAGTGCCCCAGGAAGATGGGAAAATGCGCTGGCATTATATGGTTCGCACACAGGGGGAAGGTTGGGGCGCGCACTTGAATAAGCCTGTCTGGGTTGATGCGTCTACGGGAAAGGTTACCGCTGTCATTCAACAGCCTTGGTATATCCAGACGCTTTCTATGGCTAATCCAGTTCACTTTAGCAATCACGACACCTTGCCGTTGAAAATCTTATGGTTTATTACGGATGCCTTGACCTGCATTATGATCATCACCGGCATTTATGCCTGGTTTGTCAAATTCAGGCCGAATAAAAGCAATGCGGCGAATAGGCAACAGGCTAAATCTGTCCCTCCGGTACGGCAGTCGTCCAGGCAAATATGGCTGCTGCCTGTGGTTATTATATTGATTACGTTGTTCGGAATTATCGCGCCTCTGGCTGGCAAGGAATGGAGTACCATATCGGCTGTTGCTTTGGCAATACCCCTTGTGCTCACCGGATATTACTGGCTGCGCAGTTAATTACGGGCAAAAAGAAAAAGAACCATTACTGCACCTTATGATAAAAGGATGCGGTAATGGTTCTTTTTTATAAAAAGTATGAGTTGGAGAAGAACGTTAAACACAGAGGGCACAGAGATCCACAGAGGACACAGAGAATGCCCAAAACAGTAATGAATCGCGAAGAGGCGAAGAAATGCGAAGGACACGAAGGGATGTTATAGTATTTTGTTTTATCTGGCTGCATTTCATTTTCCAATGAGTCAAGTGCCTTGAACTGAGAGAATATGCAGGCTTTAGGTTGTACTTCCACAAGCTGTGGAAGTTTAATGTCTAGGTGGAGCCGTAAGGTGCTGTTATAATGAAAATGTAGCAAGCGAGGTGTAAGGTATTGGAGATTCAGAGCAAAAGGATTTTAAAAATACTGGAACTGTTTGATATTGAAAAAAAAGTACTTAATAGTGCTAGTATGGCTGCTTTAATTGGTGTAAGCTCAAGGACGATTCGCAATGATATCAAAGAATGTAATGTCTTGATTCAGAAACATGGTGCGGAGATTCAGGCAGAAACTGGTGTCGGGTATATGCTGAAAATTTATGATGAGAACCGTTATGAGGCATTTAAAGATGCACAGAGCAATGAAGGCCGGAAAGGCTGGCTGAAGAACCATATCATTCCTTCAGACCACAATGATAGAATTTCCTTTATTATTGCTGAGCTTCTGCTAAACTCCTTACATGAAAGAGTCGTTACAGAGTCAGAACTGGCCGATGAACTTTTTATTAGTCTTTCCACCTTGAAAAAATACATGAAAGACATAAAAAAAAGTTTGCGTCGTTTCGGCGTTGAGATTATTGCTGATCGAATGAATGGTATCCGTATTAAGGGGGATGAGGCACAAATCCGTTATTGTATTTCAGAATATATTTTTAATAGCAATGATTTGGTAGATTTGGCCCAGAATGAATTTTACCGGAAACTTTTCTCACTGGAAGAAATTGAAAAAGTAAAACAGATTATCCTGAAGGTCATCTTAAAATATAATATTCATCTAACTGACATTGCTTTTAAGAATTTATTGGTGCATATCATTATTACACTGAAACGGGCCGATGGGAAAAATACGACGGAATATAGTAAAGAACAAATGATGATTTTGGAAGAATCTATCGATTTTTCTGTAGCACAGGAAATTATCGATATTATCTTAAATCAGCTTTATATTGATATTACAAATGAAGTTTATTATTTAACGCAACATTTTATATCCAGCAAAAAACTGATGGGGAGTGGAGAAAATACTCAGGTCAAGCGGGAATACCGGACGTTGATTGATAGCATTTTGTCAAAAATCCAAATGGATATTGGGATTGATTTATCTGTCGATGAAGAATTGATTTCTGGGTTGATGATTCATTTAGGAGCAGCCGTCAACCGGTTAAAATTTAATATGAATATTCGAAATGAAATTTTAGCTCCTATTAAAAAAAATTATCCGTTGGCATTTGAAATGGCGGTTATCGCCAGTAAAGTGTTGACAAATCAGGAAAAATTGCGAACCAATGAAAATGAAATGGGTTTTCTGGCCATTCATTTCGGTGCGGCATTGGAGCGGCGAAAATGCAATGCAAAGACGGCGTTGACAGCCATTATTGCATGTGGAACAGGGCTTTCAACGGCAATGTTTGTGAAAAGCAAGCTACAAAGAAAGTTTGGCAGGCAGCTGCAGATTTTAAAGGTAAGCCCACTTTATGAGATAACAGAAGAAACGATAAAAAGCGTTGACTTCATCTTTACCACCGTACCGATTCAAGGAATTCATTCCGAAAAGATTATTCAGGTAGAGCCAATTTTGACCGAAGAGGATTTGGGAAAAATAGAAATGATCATCCATGGAGATGAAGCAGAATCCCAAGAGCATTTTTTTAGAGAAGACTTGTTTTTTCCGGGATTAAAGGCAAATTCTAAAATGGATGTTTTAGAAAAAATGACGGACCTAATGTTAAAAAAAGGATACATCGATCAAGCAGGGAAAAAATCGGTATTTGCCAGAGAACAGATGGCATCAACGGAATTAGGCAGCTTAATTGCTATTCCCCATGCTTTAGAAAATCATAGTAAAGAGGCGGCAATTGCTGTGGCAGTTTTGGAAAAGCCGATTCTTTGGGATAAGGAAAAAGTGCAGGTTGTATTTTTGTTAAGTATCCCGAAAAGTAAATGTCGGGTATGGGAACCTGTTTTTGAAAGATTATATCGTTATTTTATTAGTGACTTTGGCGTGAATACATTGATTAAAAATGCCAAATTTAAAGTGTTGATAGAAAAACTTGGAGAATAGTAGGAAAAGGGGCTAGGGTAGATGTTAAAGGATTTGACCAGTGAGAAACTGATTCGTTTGAATATTGACGCGAAAGATTGGGAAGATGCAGTTCGTCAAGCAGCAGATGCCTTGTTGCAAAATGGAAAGATAAAGTCATCGTACATTGAAGCGATTATAAAGACGGCTAAAGAGGGGGGACCTTATTTCGTTCTTACGAAGCACGTTGCCTTACCCCATGCTAGGCCGGAGGCGGGTGTAATTGAAAGTGCTATCGGTATTGCAACATTAAAGGAACCGGTTGTATTTGGAAATAAAGAAAATGATCCAGTAAAATATTTATTTTGTTTGAGTGCTCTGGATAGTGAAAGTCATATCAATGCTTTGGCAGATTTGACGGGATTGTTGGAACGTAAAAAATTTTACGAGTTTTTGGATCAAGCGAAAGATGCGTCAGAGGTAATGCAGTATATTAAAAATTTATAGAAAAAAAGGGGTATAAAAAATGGAATTTAAAGGGTTAGTTGCCTGCCGTGCAGGCGTAGGATCAAGTTTGATGCTAAATATCAAACTCAAACAGGTGATTAGTGAAAATAAGCTTCCCATCAAGATCGAACATGGTTCGCTGGATGCAGTTGCAGGTTTTAATGGAGCTTTGATTGTTACGTTGAGCGATGTTGCCAAAGAATTGGAATCAAAGAAATTGCCGCAGAAAATCATTGGTATTGACAATATTATGAACAAGGTCGAAATTCTGACGAAATTGAATGCTTTTCTTGCTGAAGCCAAGTAAAAAGAGCAAGACGTAATCGATGTCAATTATGGATATGATGCTCCTATGTTAAAACGGTATTAAGCATTAGTTTTAAACCGTGATGTTAGTCTGACATAGGAGTGACGTTTTTAAGCATAATGAAAAAACCTCCTATAATAAAACGATATTGGGGCCTTAAGCCAATATCAAAAC
>JAQSXG010000389.1 GCA_029256785.1 Neobacillus sp. | reverse complement strand
TCGTTCAACTGGAGTGCTCACGATTGAGTCAACTGCTCGGACAGGATTTGTTCAGGTGATTGCGACCTATCGCAACCTTTCATGCAGTGCAATGGTGATACTTACGACTCCTCCGCTGACGGATGTGGGAAACATCCATATTGTACCGCTAACCGTAAGTGATATTACGGGATATACCGGAAAGACATTTACTTTAACTTATAATGCATCTGTGCTCGAACTTGTTGATTTATGTAAGTTTACAGATATAAAAGAACTATCTCAAGGTCATATCCCTGGAACAGGGATATGGATAACCGATGTATCGAGCGGTCGTATTGTATTCACGGTAGATAGAGGGATAATTAACGGTAAAAAATTAACTGAAGTTGTTAATGCAATAGAATTTAGAGTTAAGACTGTTGGTAACGCTAATATTAACTTTGAATTTTATTAAAAGTATTACAGGAAGGAGAAAAACACTATGAACAAGCGAAATAAATTTATCTCTTGGCTAGTAATTTCGTGCTTTACGTTAACATCATTAAGTTTCCAACCCGCATACGCTTCGCCTGAGAAATTCATTGCAGAAAATGAAATTCATACTGAAATTTCAAAAGAAGGCGGCCAAATGACAAATATTGCAGAAGAGGCAGATATAACTCCCCCTGTTTTAAATAATGCAAATATAAATGGGAATATATTGACTCTTTACTTTAATGAAGAACTGGATAAGGGAAGTAGCCCTCTCATAGATGACTTTACTATATTAATATCCAGCGGCGAAGTGTTTGATCGTACGGCATTGGCTGAGATTGATGCAGGAAATGATATTTATACAATTATGGAGGACACCATCTATTCTGTCATGGCAGATACCACACATATTTCTCAGATCGATATATACGACAATAAGGCTGTATTAATTATCGATAACATGGTGAATGCTTCCGATGCAATAACGCTTAGTTATGATCCTTCTGTAAATCTGATCCTAGATGTAGCGGGGAATCCCATGACGCCTTTTTCTAGCTACGTAGTTGATAATATAACAGGGGGCAAGGGTTTACCGAACTTTGTTGTAGAAAAAATCTATAGCGAATTAGATACCGTCTCTTTTTCAAGAAAATTTGCTGAGCAAATATATTACGGCATGATTGATTTTCGAGGTACAAAGGATGAGTTGAGGTCACTCTCTGCTGATATTGTGAACATTTTGGCTTCGACGACATCATATTCGAATCTAAGTGAAGAGAATAAATCAAAATTGATTCGATTTTTCGGAATCGACGATACATTTTTTACTTATTACGATGAGAACAAAGAAACAATTGAGCAGACATTACTTATGCATTCAAAGTTGGAGGGGATTGGATTAACAGAAATAAAAATCGATCAAGCAATGAAAAACGATGAAATAGATGAAATCATTCTTGAGAAAGAGGAGGAATTGCTAGACCAAGCAAATCAATTAGATGAGATGGGAACTGCCATTGCATCAACTTCTGAAGACCCATTTGCCGATGTAAAATATGATCCGGAAAAAATATTGGGCGCTCCATTTAAGCATAACAGCTTTGCAAATGAGCAAATCAATCTTGGATCTGGAGCATTAGCCTATAACGTTACTGATGTAATGTTGCCTGGTGCCGGAGGGCTTGATCTCGTGATAGAACGCCAGTACAACACAGATCAGTCTAATTATTATGACATCGATGCCGCTTTATATTATGGGAAGGCTACCAATGGTAATTTTTTATACTCGAAGATGAATACATATAGAAGAATGAAAAATTTCGAAATTAATGCAGATGGAACTATGGGGGATTCTATCAATACAACATCGTGGAGCCTGTTTGATGATAATTATACAATCCAGGCAAAAGGACTGAGAGCATTTTATAGTATGAAAGAAATAGCCAAGGAAAGTGATCGTTATAGTGCATCTCTATATAAGAAGGAGACTACCACCAGCAACACTAATGTTATGGCGAGGCAAATAACAAATCCGGTCACGAAAAATGAAGAAATGTGGCAGCTTGGTGCAGGCTGGAAGCTTAATTTTTCATATGTGGAAATATATTCGGCATACTTCTCTTCCATGAAGGTTCTTCATCTTGCTGATGGGAGGGAATTCAGTGTTTCGTCTAACTGGGTGAATAATCTAGGCCATTATACCTATAAAGACGTTATCTTTAAAAATGAATCAACCACCGTTGGAGGGCAACTTTCATCGTATAGCATAACCTATGCTGACGGTAAAAAAGAATATTTCAATTCTGATGGCAGACTGATTGCCATCGTTGACCGTTTTGGAAACACCATTTCCATTGCTTACGCCATAGTCAATAACAAAGTGGAAATGCAGATTACTGACACCTTGGGCAGAATTATAACCTTTACGAATCAAAGTACTTCTACGGGGTTTAACAAGATACTAACACTTCCAGGAGGAAAAACAATCACCTATGTTCTCGAACAAAATGAAGAAAGAACCATCGATGAATTAGGTTATTTGGAGGATTTCAACGGAGAATTTAACGAGTACAATCTGGTAAAAGTCATAAATCAAGTAGGTGAAGAGACTTTATATGAATATACGGATACTCAATGCGGTACAGATTTTGCTGCGCGTTACCGGTTGTCTTCCACAAAAAAATTCATGGGTGTTGAGACTTGGGAAGATGGGGATCAGTATTATCCAAACTACTACGCGGGGCTGACGAAGATCACATATCCAACGGGCTTTACGGTTAACTATGAGTATTTTTTAAGGTATAATAACTGGTATGACTATGGGTGCATGACGGATATTGCAATTAAAACACGTTATGATAATCTGCCTTCGAGAAAATATAGTGAAAAGCAATATAATTATTCTTATCGATATGGGGGACCTTACGGTACGATATTATACAATGCCGATACCTATAATTATGAACTCAACCCTAACAATCCTTTCGATGAATTTCAGAACTGGTGGGTAACAGAAACAGACCCCGAAAGAAATATAATAATGCGTTATGAATTTGATCGTACCAGGGGATTTTGTGTCAAGGAAGAAACCTTTTTAGGTTCCGTGTTAGTTAAGCAGAACAGTAATGATTATCGCAGATTTAATCTGATACAGCATCCGTCGAAGTCGCAGATAACCACAAAGCGTTACGACACATCAGATGGTCAGGTTTTGACTACCATAGAATGCTTTGATTATGATGACAGGGGCAATGCTATCAGCTACTGGCCGGCATTGGCAGAGGGTAATACTTCAGAGAGCGAATATAAAGTCGCTATGACATATGATGCTACATATAACTTTTTGACAGGTAAAACCTATAAGCGAGACGCATCTATGGCAATCAATGAGCAGAATGCACCTTCGGTAGATGGTAAAACTATTGCTCAGTCCTTAATCTATGAAAATGGAATATTAAAGGCAAAAACCGATTACCTCTATGATGCCTTCGGAAATGTTACTAAGAGTAAAGAGTATACAAACCTAACCACCGGGGCATATAACGAAACCGACTACGGGTACGCAAATGGAGCCTATCTGGCAGACATTACTGTACTCAATGTGATTAATGCAGATGGAATCAATACAGGCAGTATATCAAGGCAGGCAACTTATGATTCTTACGGCAGAATCCTGAAGGAGACTGATGCCAAGAGTAATATTACTTCCTATACGTATGATGATATTGGGAGAATAACTCAAATCGTATATCCTGATAGCGTTGCGAAAAGTTTTTCCTATAATACTGGATTAAATCAGACTACGGTAACAGATGAACGGGGTTTTGTTACTAGATATAAGTATGATCCTGCTGGAAACCTTACTGAACTTTATAGTATGAACGGATCAACAGCAACCTTATTGAAAGCGAATGAATATGATAACCTTTATCGCATGACCAGCGAAAAGAACAATCTCGCAGCAGGGGGAAGCGTTACTACCTACAGCTACGATCATAAGGATCGGGTTATTCGAAAAAGTGTAAAAAATGTATCTAGTCAGGTCTTGTCAAATGAAGGTTATAGGTATTTTGATGATAAAATGATCAAGACAATCGAGGGTGATTCAAATAGTAAAGCTATTATCACAACTGAATATCTTGATAAATATGGCAGAGTAACAAAACAAGGGCGTTTCATTGATGACGCAGAAAAATTTAATACCTTTGTTTACAATTATCTAGGGGAAATGTTGCAGGAAAAGTCGGCAAGAGCCAACTCGGAAGGCTTTACAGAACCATTTACCACAAAATATGAACACGACTTTGCAGGGAATATAAAAAAACAGTACGATGTCCTGGGTAATTTCACCACAACCGCCTATGACGCGGCAGGAAGAAAAATTTCAGTGACCGATGCAAAGAGTAATGTATTAGGAGGAAGCTACAGCACGCTGTATACCTATGACGCGCTGGGAAGACTGACCAAGGAAGAAGTTCCATTTGCAGCCTCCGTCGTGGCAGTTACGAAATATTACTACGATGCAAATGGTAATCTAGTTCAAAAGCAGATAACAAATGGCCAGCCGGGATCTGCGGCAACCTTTTCCAAAGTAGAATATGCATATAACAATAAGGATCGACTTACACAGGTAAAGAGCTATAACGGGGCTGTCGTGGCAAGTCAGGTTGACTATGAATATGACCCTGCGGGCAATATGACGGCGATGGTCACAGGCAACGGTACCCAGCGAACCACCTACGGATATGATCGGTATGGGAATATGATCTCTTTGATCGATCCGCTTGGAATGGAAGAGGCCTACGCATATGATATCAATGGAAATATGATATCCAAAATTGATAAAAAGGGTAACGTTACCGCATACACTTATGACGGACTTTCGAGAAAGCTTAGTCAAAGTGTGACTGTTGCCGGAGTCCCACAGATGGAACTCTGGGGATATACTGCTACAGGAGCCCTTGCCTTTGCGCAGAATACTAATATACTAATATTAGGACTGACTGCACTTATGATGAGCTCGGTCGGTTAGTCACAGAATCTGATTCTAATGGTGTAGAAAAGATATACTCATACAATGTAAACGGCAATTTAAAAACCTCTTTGATTAAGGTGAATGGCGTTATCAGGAAAACTATGGCCTTTATCTATGACAAAAAGGATCGGCTGTCTCAGGTCAGTGAAAATGGCGCCTTGATCGCAACCTATACCTATGATGCCAACGGAAATAGAGGCAGTCTGACCTACGGCAACGGAAACAGCGTTGACTATGCGTACAACCTGGCAAATCTGGTAACCTCCTTGCAAAACAAGAAAGGAGCTTCCATTCTGTCAAGCTACGCCTATACCTATTACCTCGACGGGAATCAGGCAACAAAGACGGATCATAAAGGAATGCTGACAAGCTATGCTTATGACGGGCTTGGAAGACTGACTCGGGAAGCGGAAAGCGGAGCGAATGATGCTGTCACCAAGGCATATGCTTTCGATCCTGCAGGAAATCGGTCTGCCATGACCGTTAGCGGGGCAGAAAACTATACAGTGGGATATATCTATGACCTGAACAATCGACTTAAAACAGAAACAAAAGAAATGGGAACAATAACAGCCGTTACTGACTATTACTATGACAACAACGGAAATACCACAGCAAAAAGAACAGGAACCTTAAACGCAAGCAATGGAAGTGAAACTCCAGTACTTTCTGTTAACATGACAGGGTTGGAGCTTTATAGCCATGATGGCTTTGACCGGATGAACAGATTCCAGGATGCAAACGGGATTAGTACGTACACGTACAAACCTGATGGACTCAGATTATCAAAGACAGTAAACGGAGCCACCGCAACCCATGTATGGGAAGGCAACCAAATCTCACTTGAACTAGACGGAAACGGAGCAGTAACTAACCGATACATCCGTGGAATAGGCTTGATTAAGAGCGATAATAACGGATGGTATCTGTTCAATGGGCATGGAGATGTGGTACAATTAGCTGACGGAACAGGAACTGTCACCAAGGAATACACCTACGATGCCTTCGGCAATGAAAAGAATATCAACGCCAATGACAGTAACCCCTTCCGGTACACTGGGGAGTACTATGACAAGGAATCCGGGTCGATCTACCTGAGGGCCAGATATTACGAACCAAGTATCGGCAGGTTTATTTCGGAGGACAGCTATACAGGCAACAACAGTGATCCGTTGAGCTTGAATCTGTATACGTATTGCGGAAATAACCCAATCAACTATATCGATGCGACAGGTCATGACAGAATGCCCTCCAATGAGATGAAGAAAGTCCTGAAAGCATTGAAGGATTCCGATGTCCAGGGGTATATGACTCCGAAAGAGGGAGCTATTGCTTTTGCGGATTTTATGATTGATTCTGTATCGTTGATCAACGGTTACTATGAGGTAAAGCTCGTAGCAAAAGGCGTACCCCTTGTTGTGAAAGGAATAGTGGCAGGGTCTAAAGCGGAAGCAAAAGCGATTGTCATGGAAGCGATCAAGGCTGAGTTCAAAATTGGAGCTAAAGATAACATTAAGCGCGCGGGTAGTAGTGCTCCTAAGAACATTTACAACGCTATTAAGGATGCTCCCAAATATCCTAAGGGTTTTAAAGGTGTTCAAAACGGAACGAAGAATTATAATGTTGATAATTTGGAACTGTTATCAAAATTAAGGGAAATTGAATCAGGAGAATGGAAGAAAGTGTATAAAGATGGTTTTGATGCTAATGGAAATAAAGTTTCAATTCATTATTTTCAAAGTAAATCAGGGAAGGTTTTTGATGTAGATGTAAAACGTGGTTGGAGTAATAAATAAACAGCAGAAAGAGGTGATTCAAAATGAAGCTAAATGTGAGTATAGAAGAAATATCTGAAATAGAAAGGTTTATCCTAATTTTAAATATAGGCCTAGCATACGCATTAGAGAAAAATATTTTAAGCATCGAGGAAGTGGAGAATTTTCTGTTTAGCCCATATAGTATGGATAAATTGGAAGAATTAAAAGTTAGCAAGGATATTATCAGACTTATTAACTTAGGGTGTGAGCTTGAAAATGTTGAACGCTTAGTGCCCGATAAGTTAGAACTATCTATAGGCGAGATAAAAACAACTTCTATTAAATTACTAAGTGACTTAGCGGGACCTAGAATTCCAACAAAAAAGTGGATTGATTAGCAGAATTCAACCGGGGAAAGGGGACATTTTTGTTGTCTCAGTTAATCAGATGTGAAAAAATTTTATCCACTGATCAAAGTACTTGAGCGGTCGGCGATGCCGACTGCTTTGAACCAGCGAGAGTACTGCAAGGTGTACCGTTTTGCCCTTTTCCGTCCTTAGGATTCATCTACGAAAAGGGAAAAAAATGGGGATAGTGATCCTTAAGATAATAAAGTAAAGGAGCGATAAAATTGGAATATCTCTATAAAAATGTGTCGATATACGCAGACTCCAAAATGAATTTAATTATTATACCAACGGGTAGATCTGAAAAGTGGGGCGGAGCGCTTGACCTTGATTTGCCTATTCGATTGGACTTCCCTTATAACGATGATGATCTAGAAAATGAAATTTATTATGCATTTGAACAATGTTTTAGTTTGATACCTGACGAAAATGCGAAAGAGACAGTTCTAGAAAAAGCATTAAATATTAAAGGATACTCAAAAGCAGCTAGAGATAGACGGTTTATCTCAGCATTTTGGAATGTTGATGAAGGATACATTGTAACACCGACCCAGAAAGTGCCAAGACAAGGATATTGTCATTTAACTGAAAAGGCATTTGAATTAGGGTCAAATCCAAAAAAACGTGAAATTGCAACAGCTATCAGGGCGGCCATATCAATCTCTACATATTGATGTGGCAAACGATGTTGATATTACTAGGTTATTCTGATGACATTATTACCCCATTAGAAACAGGCAATACCGCACACCCAAAAATGGAAACAGCCACTGCTGGTCTGCAGTGGCTGTTTCCATCGTAATAATCTTGGCATATAAAAGAAGGTATATACATCGGCTGCCAAGGCACAACAGGCCTGAGGCATCGATGTGATTCATTATAGAAGTAGGGCAGCTTCTATAATAACGAAAGTAAATCGGGAATTGCAAGTCGTATGCGCATCCAATTTCAGCGCTGCCCTGCATCCCTGTTTCCCTGATTTTCAGCGGCTGCTCAGTCTGATGGACCGATGCTATCACAGCCATCGTCTGACTGAGCAGATACCGCTGATTGAAGGGATATTGCATCGCCGGGTATGGACCGGCGCAGGCACTCGTAGGTAAATATATTACTATTCACAGCTATTTAGGGGGAAGAGCTATTGGTTGTGGTTGAAATCGGCTGTTGGAAGGATTTTGCCAACACTCTCCGCTGCAATTGAGTAAGATGTTTATCTGCTGTCAAACACGGTTACGGCCAAGTTTGTTTGACAGCATAAACATCACGAAATGAAACGTAGAGAGTGTCAAAATTCTGACCTGACGATGAGGCCGCACCAAAGCCTTCGCTCCAAGCTGTGAATCGTAATATATTTTATTTCGAAGCGGTTGCTTCTTCCCAGTACTTACTGGTGATCGTCTTTTCAGAGAGATCTGCTGCATTTGTAAGCAGTCCGTATTTCAAAGCCAGATCGGCAGTCTGCTGAACGGCATCCATATCGATATAGCCGATCTCCGCGGGATCAAAGCCTTCCGGTGCAACGAGTTTCGCTACTTCTTCGGCCATGTAGATCTGGTGTTCCAGGGAAATGCTCTGGTCTTTTTCATATACAATCTTTCCGGCAGCTTCCGGATCGGCGCAAGCATCAGCCCAACCTTTTATGGAAGCTCTCAGGAAGCGGACGAACAGATCTTCGTTGTCCGCGATCCAATCCTTTGAGACGAAGAGACAGTCTTCCAGCATGGCAACGCCTTCTTCGTTCATATCAAGTACATTCAAGTCACTTTCTGAATAGCCTGCTTCCAGAACCAGTCCGTATTCATTGTAGGTCATGGCGGAAGCGACGTCGATTTCATCATTCAGAAGCTGATTCATGGTAAAGTCCTGCTGAACCAGTTCCAGATCCTTATCTCTGTTTAGTTTGTTTGCTTCCAGAAGGGCATAAATTTCATATTCATTTCCTCCGAACCAGGAACCGACTTTCTTACCTGCCAGATCAGCAGGGCTGTTAATTCC
>JAQSXG010000388.1 GCA_029256785.1 Neobacillus sp. | reverse complement strand
ACACATATTTTAGATGGGGATGGAAAAGAAATGACCCACAATAAAGTGAGAGTGACGTAAATGGTAAAGTTACTTGGTGCCATTTTTATCATTGTTGCAACTACTTGGACAGGGTTTGAGGCAGCGAAGCACTTAAGCGAACGACCTAGACAGCTCAGGCAACTTAAATCGGCTCTGCAATCACTAGAAGCAGAGATTATGTATGGACATACTCCATTGCATGAGGCTGCAAGAAGATTAGCTGCACAATTGTCAAAGCCTCTCTCCTCTTTTTTTGAAGGTTTTGCAAAGAAGTTAACAGATACAGAAACGACAGTAAAGGATGCGTGGGAAGCCAGTTTGAACGAGGTTTGGAAACAGACAGCCTTCAAGCAGGGAGAATTTGAAATAATGAAGCAATTTGGAGAAACTCTTGGTCGCCATGACCGCTTTTCCCAGCAAAAACATATCATGCTAACTCTTTCCCATTTAGAAAGGGAGGAAGCAGACGCTATTGATAAACAGGCAAGATATGAAAAAATGGCAAAAAGCTTAGGATTTTTTTCAGGATTGTTACTGATTATTTTATTAATTTAGGGGGAAAAGCAATGGGGTTAGAAGTCGATATCATTTTTAAAATAGCTGGAGTAGGAATCGTTGTCGCATTTTTGCATACTGTTTTAGATCAGGTAGGCAAAAAGGAATATGCCCAATGGGTAACTTTATTTGGTTTTATCTATATACTTTTTCAGGTTGCTTCAATTGTTGATGACCTCTTCCAGAAAATAAAATCAGTCTTTTTATTTCAATAGAAGGGGGAGCTCTGCCATTGAAATTATTAAAATAGTCGGTGTGGCTCTTGTTGCAACCTTTCTTGCGTTAATAATAAAGGAGCAAAAACCTAACTTTGCGTTCCTCTTAATAGTATTTGTCGGCTGTGTTCTCTTTCTTTTTTTAATAGATAAAATCTATGAAATTATCCATATGCTTGAAAAGCTAGCTGTGAATGCAAATGTAAATTTAGTTTATATAGAAACGATCCTTAAAATAATAGGAATTGCCTATATTGCAGAATTTGCTGCGCAAATAACCAAGGATGCTGGCCAAGGTGCACTTGCTTCAAAGATAGAATTAGCAGGAAAAATATTAATTCTAGCAATGGCTATCCCAATATTAACCGTTATGATTGAAACCATTATCAAACTCATTCCAAGCTAATTGAATAAGAAAAGAGCTTTCGAAACCAAGAGGTGAAAAAGGTGAAGCAAAGGCTGCAGTTTATTCCTATAATTATTCTTTTACTTTTTTTATTTACTTCTTCAAGTGTACAAGCTAACGAAGAGAATAAAGAGTCACCATCGCCTCTTTCTCCACAGGAATTGGTTGATGCCCAACTTAAAACAATGGACTTAACCGAGCTTAAACAATATTGGGAGGATGTCCAAAACAAATATGGTGGTTTTCTTCCTGAAAGCCAAAAAGGGAGTTTATACGATTTCGTAAAGGGAGAAAAAACTTTCTCTTTTAAGGATTGGGGAAAAGGGATAGTAAAATTCTTATTTCACGAATTTGTAGTAAATGGAAAACTGCTTGGGTCTCTTATATTACTAACGATATTCAGTATGTTCCTGCAATCTATGCAAAATGCGTTTGAAAACAGCACGATTAGTAAAGTGGCATATTCGATCGTTTATATGGTCCTAGTAATTCTTGTGCTTAATAGCTTTCATGTTGTTATTCAGTACACGAACGAGGCAATTGGAAGTATGATCTCATTTGTACTGGCACTAGTTCCGCTGTTACTGGCACTAATTGCTTCCTCAGGCGGAATAATTTCAGCGGCTTTCTTCCATCCGGTAATTTTATTTCTAATGAATATTAGTGGATTATTTATGCAATATGTTATTCTTCCACTTCTCTTTCTAGCTACATTGTTGAGTATTGTTAGTACAATGTCGGACCAATATAAAGTGACACAATTAGCTCAACTTTTGAGAAATTGGAGCATCGGACTAATGGGTATCTTCTTAACAATCTTTCTTGGTGTTATTTCAGTTCAGGGGGCCTCTGCAGCTATAACAGACGGTATTGCCATCAGGACAGCTAAGTTTGTTACCGGAAATTTCATACCAGTTATAGGTAGGATATTTACCGATGCAGCAGATACAGTGGTCAGCGCATCTGGATTACTAAAAAATACAGTCGGCATTGCAGGGGTAGCAATCCTCCTTATCATCGTAGCTTTTCCAGCATTTAAAATATTAATGATTGCTTTTATCTATAAATTAGCTGCAGCCATTTTACAACCGCTTGGCGGCGGACCAGTAATTAAATGCCTAGACATTATAAGTAAGAGTGTAATTTATGTTTTTGCAGCTCTTGGTATTGTCTCACTTATGTTCTTTTTAAGCATTACCGTTATTATCGCAGCAGGAAATTTAACAATGATGATGAGATAGGGGAGGGTCTTATGAGTTATTTAATCGAATGGGTAACCAATATCATTTTATTTATCCTGTTAGCAACGGTAATTGACATGCTGCTTCCGAATTCTAGTATGCAAAAGTATACAAAGATGGTTACAGGGCTCTTGTTGATTGCAATTATCCTCACTCCCATTTTTAAATTAATCTCCAAGGACTTTGAATCAACACTTGCTTCAATCTCATTCTTGGAAACTCCAGGAGAAAAAAATATGGAAAATTCAATAGAATTGAAGAAAAAAGAAATACAAGCCTCAACTAATGCATATATTTTAGAAACAATGGCTGTCCAGTTGGAACAAGGAGTCGAGGAGGAGTTGATGGAGCAATTTGGTCTGGAGATTGCCAAGATAGAACTAACAACCAATGATGATAGCGATCAATCATTCCCTGAAAACCTCCAAAGGGTTTCGGTTCTTCTGAAACAGCCAGACAACAATGTGATGGCAGTAGAAGTGATACAACCTGTAGATATTAAATCAGATACACCTCTTCCATCTAAAAAGTCAGCAGAAGAATCAGAAAAGATCGCAGCATATCTTTCGCAAAAATGGGATGTAACAGAAAAAACAATTGAGGTTTCGGTTGAAGGGGGGATAAATAATAAAAATGGATAATAATAAAGGACCCTTATCATGGCTTAAGAATTTGCTACCCAAGGGTGAACACTCCGAGAAAAAATCTGTAAAGTATCAGTACCTGGTACTTGTATTATGCATCGGTGCAGCCTTTATGATTGTAGGGAATGTATTATTTACAGGAGATTCCAGTCCTATAGATAGTCCTGCCATAAAAAATATTGCTGAGCAACCAGAGGAAGTAGCTGCTTTCGGTCAAAATAAAAATTCCGATAATAAGTCCATTTCTAATTATGAGGAATCATATGAGAAGCAGTTAAAAAAGGCGCTGGAAGAAATGTTGGGTATTAATGATGTAACTGTTGTCGTCAATATTGATTCAACAGACAAGAAGGTTCTTGAAAAAAATAGAGTCTCAAAATCTCAAACTACCGAAGAAACAGATCGTGAAGGCGGAACGCGTAAGGTACAGGACACGCAAATAGATGAACAGCTTGTTATTATTCGTAATGGTGAGAAAGAGGTTCCTATTGTTGTAGAAACCAAGAAACCAGAAATTCGTGGTGTCTTGGTAGTTGCTCAAGGTTCTGAAAGTATCCAAGTGAAAAAGTTGATTGTTGAAGCAGTAACTAGGGCACTAGGTGTACCAAGTCATCGTGTGGCAGTAATGCCTAAAAAATAAAAGGGGGATTTACAAATGTTATTAAAAAAACAAACAGTATGGTTATTAACAATGCTAAGCTTGGTGGTTGTTTTATCGGTCTATTATATTACTTCTCCAGAACAAAAAACCAATGAACTAGCTGGTGTTGAAGAAGAGGTAAAAAATGAACAGGAACAAGCGGCTACGAAAACAGAAACAAAAACAGATTCAGAAGGACAGGATACTGACTCAATTATTTCTCAAGCTGCAGGGGATGAAGAGTTTGAGGCACTTCGCTTAAAGCTTGAAGAACAACGTAGTGAAATGAAAGAAGATTTAAGTGCTGTTGTTGCTACAACCGATTTACCTGCAGACGAGAGAAGTGAAGCAATGGACCAAATGAAGAAGCTAAATCAAACCGCACAAAAAGAACAAATGCTAGAAACATTAATTCGAGCATCTGGTTATGAAGATGCCTTAGTTAGAGCAGATGGTGATAAAGTAATGATTACAGTGAAATCTAATAAAGAACATTCTAAGGCTGCTGCAAATGACATAATTAAAAGGGTTAAGAAGGAAATTGGTAGTACTAATTATGTAGCAGTAGAATTCCAACCAGCAAAATAATATAACAAGGGGAAGCAAATTGGCTTCCCTTTTTGTCATGCATCGGCAATATTTTTTTGCCTAAACTAATATGATTATATGAAAATGAAAGGACTATGCGCCAGGGCCTGTTGATTTCCATTCCAGGTGCTCCGCTTTCCGCGGGCAGTCCGGGAGCCTCCTCGTCGCTTCGCTCCTGCGGGGTCTCCCGTGACTTGCTCTTCCCGCAGGAGTCTGCGCACCTTCCATGGAAATCAACAGGGGCTAGATTACCTAAGTATTGCCACACACTTTTTTTAGCCATGCTAAGTACGTGGAAATCCTTTTTATATATTGGCAGCTGCCGTATATTTACAATTTGAATTACACACTTATCTAAAAACCACAAAAAATCATAAAAATCCATTTTTAGGACGTGTAGAGAGAAGTGCATTAATTAATTTATAACTCTGTTGATTTGCGTGGAAGGCACGAAAGACTCCTCGAAAATGCTAGCGCATTTCCGTCGTGCGGTGATTATTCAAGGAAGCATATTCAATGTCCTGCGGGAGTACGGGGCTGGGGAGACCCCACAGGCGCTTCAGCGCCGAGGAGGTTCCCTGGCCACGCCCGCGGAAAGCGAAGTGGCTCGTGACAGGCAAAGACCGCCTGTC
>JAQSXG010000387.1 GCA_029256785.1 Neobacillus sp. | reverse complement strand
TGGTTGGATCTGCCTCAGCGTAGCCTTTTTCCTGTGCCTCTTTTAAAACAACATCATATTCCATCTTTTCTGATGTCATCTTGGACAGAATATAATTCGTTGTTCCATTCAATATCCCCATAATGCTATTCATCCTATTGGCTGATAAACTTTCTTTTATGGCATGTATTATAGGTATCCCCCCTGCAACACTTGCTTCATAGAGTATTTTTACACCTGCATCCTTTGCTGCTTTCAAAAGCATGTCCCCATGGGAAGCAAGTAGCGCTTTGTTAGCAGTGACAACGTGCTTTCCTCGTTTTATTGCTTCTAGTATATATTCCTTTGCTGGTTCAATACCACCCATGACCTCTACCACAATTTTAATGTTCTCATCATTTAAAATCTCCTGTGGATTGTCCGTAAAAATGACTCTGTCCATTTCAATACTCCTCTTTTTGGACAAATCACGGACCAATATCTTCGATGCCTCTATTTCATAGCCGCAGTTTTCAATAATTTTGGTTTTATTGTCCTGAAGTATTTTCCAAACACCACTTCCAACAGTTCCAAACCCCATTAAACCAATTTTCACCTTCTGCATCTGGTTACCTCTTTTCTTAAATATTCAATCTCACTTTCGCATATATATACAATTCTATATCTCTCTATTTAACCTTTTTCTGAATGTTTTGTCAATCGTTTTTTTAAAGCTATTACCATAAATATATTTGTTCTATCTTCAATATTTAAAAAATTGCAAAATATTCAGAAATTTATAGCAATATTATGCTAATTGCTTGTAATCTCCTTAATTCGCTAAAATTGCCCTTTGTATAAAGTAATTGGCATATGTATAATAACAACTAATTAACTTCATATGGGCAAAGGTTATGATGGAAATTAGTAGCTGTGAAAGTCATTCAGAGAGCTAGTGTTTGGTGGGAACTAGTTGATGGACATAGGGAACTCGTTCCTAAACTACAAGGCTGAACATGAATAAGGTAGTTAGTAAGTCTTGTCGTTTCCCTAACGTTAGAGGGTTAAGTGGATTTAGTGATTTTGGATAAATCTAGTAGGGTGGTACCGCGGATTACACATTCGTCCCTTTTGGGATGCATGTGTTTTTTTATTTTAAAGGATATGGAGGTTTGCATATGAAGCATACTTTAATTGTATTGGTGGAGAATAACCCTGGTGTGCTTTCTAAGGTTTCAGGTTTGTTTAGCAGAAGAGGTTACAACATTGAAAGTTTAGTGGTTAGTGCCACAGATGATCCTAATATTTCTAGAATGACGATCGTTGTGGATGGAGATGACAAAATCATTGAGCAGGTATCAAAGCAGCTCCATAAACTGATCGATGTCATTAAAGTCCAAGATGTTACATCCCAGGAAACAGTAGACCGTCAGCTTCTTCTAATTCGTGTGGCTGCTGATAACAATACCAAGTCTGAGATTATTCAGCTTATGGATATTTTTAGAGCTCGGGTCGTAGATATCGGGCAAAAATCCCTAACCATCGAGGCTACAGGAGATGAGGCAAAGATACAGGCCATTATCAAATCATTAAAACCCTTCAAAATCAAAGAAATTGTAAAAACAGGAACAATTTCGATATTACGTAGTAACTAGATGACAAATATAGCTATTAAGTTTCGGTGATTGTTTATTAGAAAGGTGGATTGACTCTATGGAATTAAATGGTGCACAAACTTTAGTAAAGATATTGGAAGATCAAGGTGTAGAAGTAATATTTGGCTACCCAGGAGGAACTGTTCTGGAAATCTATGATGCCCTACTTAATAGTTCCATCAGACATATTCTTGTAAGACATGAGCAAGGAGCTGCCCATGCAGCCAGTGGGTATGCCCGTGCAACTGGCGGCGTTGGTGTTTGTTTGGCTACGTCAGGTCCTGGCGCTACGAATTTGGTAACAGGTATCGCTACAGCTTACATGGATTCTATCCCCATAGTATTCTTTACAGGCCAAGTTCCTCAAGCCTTGGTTGGAACCGATGCATTTCAGGAAGTAGATATTACTGGTATAACCCATCCAATTACAAAGCATAATTACTTGGTTCAGGATATAAAAGAACTCCCCCGCATCATATCTGAAGCTTTTTATATTGCTAAAACTGGTAGACCTGGTCCTGTATTAATTGATATACCCCGCAATGTGTCTATGGACATTGCTAAATTCATACCCTATAAAAAGGTAGAAATTCGAAGTTATAAACCCACCGTGAAGGGACATCCTTCTATGATTAGAAAAGCCGTGCAAAAACTTCAAGAATCAAAGAATATCGTTTTTTGTACTGGTGGCGGTGTTATTCATAGTGATGCATCGGATCAAGTGAAAGAAATTATAGCTTTGACAAGAGGCAAAGTAGTTTCAACACTTATGGGTCTAGGTTCATATCCAGCCGACTGCAGTGAATTTGCTGGAATGCTGGGGACGTATGGCAACCAAGGAGCAAATAAGGTTGTACAAGAGTGTGATTGTTTTGTGGCCTTAGGCATGCGTTTTGATGATCGTGTTGTAGGAAATCCAGATAAATTTGCCCCAGAAGCAGTAATCATTCATATTGATATCGATCCAGCTGAAATTGGAAAAAACATCAATGCTGATATTCCTATTGTTGGAGATGTGAAAAATATTCTAATAGAAATGATCAAACTTTTAGAAAAATCTAAAGGAACCCACGAATCTATTCACTTTATTCCCTCGGAGAAAATGCCTCCTGTATTTCCAGGCCGTAATGTTCCATGGATTCTTAAAAAACTGTCAGAGGCTGCTCCCGATAACCTCTTAATTACCACCGATGTTGGTCAACACCAGATGTGGACAGCTACTTGCTATGACTTTCACAAGCCCAGAACCTTTATTTCCTCAGGGGGATTAGGTACCATGGGATATGGTATTCCTGCCGCCCTCGGGGTGCAAATGGCAAAACCCGATCATTTAGTTGTTGCTATCACAGGAGATGGTAGTTTTCAGATGGGCATGACGGAAATTGGTGCCATTGCAGAGCTAGGCTTACCCATCAAAATACTGGTATTAAATAATCAAACCTTAGGAATGGTAAGACAGCTCCAACATTATTATTCAAACCAGCGATACACTGGCGTACATTTTGAAAACAAGATCGATTTTGTTATGTTAGCAAATGCCTTCGGTGCTGAAGGTTATCGCATTGATGATCCGGCGAATGCCTCCTCTATCCTTGAAAAGGCCCTTAATAATGGAAAGTTTACAATCATTGAATGTACCATCGATCCTGAAAATTTAGTTCTTCCTATCGTTCTTGCCGGAAAAGGACTTGATGAAATGACGAATAACGAATAAGAACGGAACATACCCTGAATGAATCATCAATTTCTTTCAAATTTTTATAAATACCTATTGACATCAGACGGCGAAGTTGTTACAATATTATAAATTAACTGAATATTCTGAATGCGCTGATGGAGAATTATATTTTCATTCACAGTTTTAGAGAGTCGGTGGCTGGTGAAAACCGATACTGTCGTAAAATATAGCTCACTCCGGAGCAGTATCTTCGAAATTTTCAGAGTAGTTGATACCGGCTGGTCCCGATAATGACTTAGGTTTATTTAAACCTATAAGAGGTTTTCTCCAATTCTACACGGGAAAATAATTAAGGTGGTACCGCGAATCAAATTCGTCCTTAAGATACTTATTTAAGGACGAATTTTTTTAATCATGTTTTATCAGACAAATTAAAGGAGGAATTAATATGAACAATGCAGCAGTGAGCTTGGTAAAGTCAACAAAGGATCATTTATCTACTTCCATTAACACGGATAATGAACCTATGAATAGATCAGAGGTTCCACAGAAAAAAGTAAACACAATGAACTTTTGGGGTCAAGGTGCCCATGCTGACGACCTAGATTTTTTTCAATCTGACGTCTATGCATTTCTTAAAATTGTGAAATAATGTATATTGTATTCTTATGATCCAGGTGATTACATGAAGAGCCTTCATGCAATCACCTGATTTTTAGTCAGAATGAACTAAATTTTTTGACAATTTCTTATGCCTAACTTATACTAATAATTGTAAATAATTAATATGAGGAGGTAATCATGAAGAATACTGTTTTTCTTAACGCCACAAAGCTTGACTTTGATAACAGGCTAAGTTTTGTACCAGTAATGGACCTCACTTCTTTTACTAAGTATGCTGATAGTAATGCTGATCAAATTTTAGAAAGGGTTGCGGAGCAAAACATCATCATCACGAAAGAGCTCCCCCTAGGAGGAGATATCATTTCTCAATTGCCCTCTTCCGTGCAGCTCATTTGTGAAGCGGGCACTGGATATAACAATATCGATATCGCTGCCGCAAGGGAAAAAAATATTGCCGTCTGTAATGTTCCAGGTTACAGCACTGAAGCAGTAGCGCAGCTAGCCATTACTTTCATTTTGACCTTGAGTTCTTCATTGGTACAGCAGCAAATCATGATCAAACAAAATAATTATGATAACTTTACAAAGCATCTCCAATTACCACATTTTGAAGTGAAGAATAAAACCCTCGGCATCATAGGTGCAGGGACAATCGGTCAGCAAGTAATGAAGGTTGCTCGAGCTTTAGGCATGAACATTCTTGTGTTTAACAGATCACCAAAGCACTGGGATGATCCCCATATTGAATCTGTTTCCCTTGAAGAATTACTCCGTAAAAGTGACTTTGTAACGATTCACTGTCCTTTAACACCAGATACAAAACATCTTATAGACAAAGATAAGTTAAAACTCATGAAACCCTCTGCCTTTATCATTAATACTTCTAGGGGACCTGTAATCAATGAGCCTGACCTCATCGAAGCACTGAAAAATAAAACCATTGCAGGAGCAGGACTTGATGTTCAAGACCCAGAGCCCCCTGAACTGGATAATCCTTTGTTTACAATGGAAAATGTTATCCTTACACCCCATATCGG
>JAQSXG010000386.1 GCA_029256785.1 Neobacillus sp. | reverse complement strand
CTCCAGTAGCTTTTCCTTCGCCTTCTGATTTGGAACCTCAAGCTGAACAATCGACACCGATTCCTCCGTAGGTAACGGTGAGTCAGGTTGTCCTACTGCAGCAGTAGGAATGCTAAGACCAGGAGATAGTGCTGATAAACCTAGTCCGGTTACAGCTGTCATTACCATCAAATTCCTTTTCCACTTTTGTTTTTTTCGCAGCAAATTACTGCACCTCCTATAATCCCCTATAGTTTTTTAAAACAAGTCAAGTATAGTTTTAAACTTCAAAATATATTGTCAAAAAACCTAATATAAGATATTAATCGTATTACAAAAAAAGCCATAGGCCCAAAGAGGAACATTATAGCAAGAAACTATAATAATAGAGGTAAATCCCTATTAAAAAAGTACTAGGACTCAAAAGAATATAGTAGTTTAAGAGATTTTGAGAAGTGGAAAAGTGAAACAGTATATAACATTAAAGAAGAAATCAAAAAGCTCAACTCACTTTAAAAGCAGAATAATGTCGAAGTTTAAAAAAATATGTATAAAAGAAACTTGAAATAATATCGAAACGAGTGACACAAAACGAGTCAATAGCACTTTTAGTGAACAAATTACTTTTCAGATTCTTATGATTCACAAAAGACCATGCAATTTTCAGACCTCGTGTTTATGAATAAATAGGTTTTCTTATGATGGAAGCCAGGAAGGTGAATGGGTACTAAAGAGCGAATTAATGGTAATACGCTATTGACAGAGGAGGGATTAATCATGGCTTTTTCAGAAATGGAAGTTATTGCTGAGTCCAATAGGTTTCATGTTAGTAATGTACAACTCTATGAATACTTAGATAATGCCCGCACGGATTGGTATAAATTTTGTAAACTAGCAGGGGTAGAAGCAGTCATCGTGCATATTAATGCAGATTATAAAAAGGAACTGTTCAATCAAGATAAACTGCGAATTCGCACGTGGTTGGAGCGTGTTGGAAATACTAGTTTTACACTTAAGCAGACAGTAGTAAAACAAATTGGTGAAATTGTTGTATCCGCTGAGGTTGTATTTGCAACGATTGACAAAGATAAACGGACAAAGGTTAGAGTCCCAGACGATATACGGAATTTACTTAACGACCAATCTGAATGGCTGTAAGTGTTTGTAAAACAGATAAAAAGTTCCTAGGAGATCTTCCCTAGGAACTTTTTTAGTTAATGACGAGGCGACATACACGGGGTTGATCGCGCTAGGCAGTGAAATCCATGCTTTTCAAGAATCGGTTCACTCATAGAACTGGCATCAACCATAAGTAATTGGTAGCCTCTCTCGGCTGCATCGCGCGCACGGATACCAAGCAATGAACTATATAATCCTCTTTTTCGGAAGTCAGAAAGTGTGGAGCCGCCCCATAGACTGGCAAAGGGTGTGCCTTCGTGTAAATACATCCAAGCGGCACTAACTGCTTTACCATCTACATACGCCGCATAGGCTAAAAGGTTAGCTGGGTCATCTTGCAAATCCCTTACTAATCGTTTGCCAAGTGAATGATGGCTAACGCCCCATACCTCATCTTCAAGCTCAATCATATCCCAGATACCCTGCTCGTCTGTTATTCGACGTATTTCCGGCATAAGCGGAATATTTAGTAGCTGATCTCCATCTGCTAAATCCGTAATCATAAGTGCTTCAGATTCTTCAATGTCAAATCCTCTTAACCTCAATCTTTCTTTAAGATCCAAGGGCTGATCGTAATCAAATACCTTCCATTCAAACGGTTGCTTTAGGTTATTGAAATAAGTAATTTGCTCCTCAATAATTGCATCAGCAGTGGATTCATTCATTTGCGAATAGAGGATAAATCCACGTTCGTTAGTGAGAGAGACCTCTCGCACTACGGATTCAGTTTGCTCCATTCGAGTGCCGGGATAAGTAATTTCTATTCGCATATGTTTATTAAAAAGTTCAAGTATTTTTGCTTTGTTCATGTTTACCTCCTTCGTACCTTGTTGAAAAGATAATTCTATTTTATCGTGATTAAATCCTTTTCTGTTAGTGTTTTTATTGAATTTTGTGAAAAATAGTGCGTGATTTACAGATGAAGACACCTAAAGGTAATTAAAAAAGGATTGGACACTGTCCAATCCTTTCCTCATTTTAAGATGATTTTTTTGATACTCTTACAACGTTTAGGATGCTGGCAGCCAGACCGCCCCAGATTATAACCATACCTACGATCATCATTGTTATTGCGCTAGCTGACATGTTTGATACCCTCCCCTTGTTTTTCTAAAGCGGTGTTGGCTTTCCACTTCTTTCTGGATAATAGAATACCTCCAACAATTGTGGTTGCTACAACTAGGACACCTGCAGGTATGATTAGTCCAGTTGGATAGCCTCCATAGTTTTCAAGTAGATTCTGGCGAAAGTTATCAAACATCATATAACCAAGTACAATCGGTGTAACAACACCAAGACAAGCCTTCCACCAAAGTCCAGTCCGTAAGTCAGAAACGTCATTTGCATGTGATTGCAATCCACCTAGTCCTTTGAAGAACCAAGCAATTAGTACCACTTCAACTAAACCAGCAGTTACAACTCCGAAGTTATTAATGAAATAGTCAACAATATCCAGTAAATATAATCCTCCGTTGGTAGCATAGAGTAAGGAGATCACAGAGGCTACTAAACCGCCTGTTAATACTGCTTTTGTCCGTGAAACATTGAACTTTTCTTGAATTCCAGCTATAAATGTTTCTACGATGGAGATGAGAGATGTCATCCCGGCAAAAACAAGGGAAAGGAAGAAGAGTGCCCCAAATAGGCCATTCATGCCTGGAAATTCGTTAATGATGCTCGGAAAGACCACGAAGGCTAATCCAATTCCACTACTAACAACTTCATC
This sequence comes from Neobacillus sp., assembly GCA_029256785.1. Classification (GTDB taxonomy): domain Bacteria; phylum Bacillota; class Bacilli; order Bacillales; family Cytobacillaceae; genus Neobacillus. Next base: position 2,074 of record JAQSXG010000386.1, on the reverse strand, counting down.
TACCCCCACGCCTTGCTGGTTTGCCATAAATCCCAAAGCAGCAAATACTCCGATACCAGCTAGTAATTCAAATCCAGAATTAGCAAACGCGGTTATGAAGGCGTTATTATTAATATCGGATTTTTTGGGTAAGTAGCTAGAGTATGTAAGCATAATGGCAAACCCTATGGATAACGAGAAGAAGATTTGACCATAAGCTGCAACCCAAACCTTTCCGTCAAAAATCATCTTCCAGTTTGGCTGGAAGAAGGCATTTAATCCGTCAATTGCACCTTCCAAGGTTAATGCACGAACAACGATAATTGTAAACATGATTACTAGAGTAGGAAGAAAAATCTTATTAAGTTTTTCTATCCCTTTGGATACACCGCGATAGAGAACGAAAAGAGTGACTGCCCATACAAACACTAGCGGTAGGACAACTCCAGGAACCAACCCACCGATATCCCCTGGTTTTTCTGCAAGCTTCAGGACACTTCCATACAAGAATCCTTCAGGGTTAGCTCCCCACTTCGTACCAAATGAATAAATAGTGTATTTTAGTGCCCATGCAATAATAACGGCATAATAGGTACAAATAACAAATGAAATTAATACCTGCCACCAGCCTAGCCATTCTGCCTTTTTATTAATTTTGAAGAAAGAAAAGGGAGCTGACCCTCTATACTTATGTCCAATGGTGAATTCTAAAATCAATATTGGAATTCCTGCTGTTAAAAGTGCGAATAGATATGGTAAGAAAAAAGCACCCCCACCATTTTCATAGGCAACTGCTGGAAACCTCCAAATATTACCTAGTCCAACAGCTGACCCAACAGCTGCCATGATAAAACCATATCTCGAACCCCATTGCTGACGATTTTCCATCTGATGTGACCCCCTAGTATTTTATCTTTTATAAAAATTCTGATAATTAATTTGTTATTTTAATATACCTACTATTTTTTGAGTTGTCAAAGATTTTTTTGAATATTATGTCGAATCTGTTAATTTTTTAAAAAATATACTCAAAACAGAAGTTTAAATTGGAATTATTCCACTTGTAAGTACTGTTAAATGTTACCAATATAGTAATATTATTATATAAACTTCTTTAAATGAGACCTTGTAAGTGGTGACAAGGACCTAATAGTGCCCAGTTTATCTACACTGTCACTGTTTCTTCACATGAGTTTGCTCCTTTTACATTCAAGCAAATTTATAATGGTGTTAAAGATAATAATTGGGGAGTAAACGAAAATGAAAATATATTTGCGGGGTATGATTTTATTAATAGTATTAGTATGTATAAGTCTGTCTGGTTGCGGGGAAGAAGATGTTGTTGCACCTACAAAGCAATCGGAGGACAATCAAAGTGAAGAGAGTTCTATAGAGGTGGATGCAAAGGAACTTCGGACAAGTCTACTTAATCACACGACACTCGTCCCGTTAGGTGATGTCCCGGTTCCAGCGGACAACCCGATGACACCTGAAGTGTTAGAGTTGGGTAAAACGCTATTTTTTGATCCACGGCTTTCAGGGAATAATGAAATAAGTTGTGCCACCTGTCATGACCCAAATCAAGGCTATGGTGACGCACAGCCAACATTTTCTATGTATAATGGTGGTCATGGAAAAAGAAATAGTCCAACCGTTATTAACTCAGGCTTTTATACAACCTATTTTTGGGATGGGCGGGCTGCATCATTAGAAGAACAAGCACTAGGACCAATTCAAAATCCAGACGAAATGAATCAGCAGTTACCTGAACTAATTAGTGAGTTAAAAGCGGTCAAAGGGTATGAAGAAAGGTTCCAGTTAGCTTTCGGGGAAGGTGTTTCTGAGCAGAATATCGCTAAAGCACTTGCTGCCTTTCAGCGACAAATCGTTGTAAAAGATACTGCTTATGACCGTTTTCTCAGTGGAGAAACTGAAGCGTTAACAAAACAAGAAATCCGCGGTTTAGATCTATTTACAGGAAAGGCACTTTGTATCACCTGTCATAATGGACCAAACTTGTCCGATAACAACTACTATAATATTGGGTTAAATACAGAGGATGAAGGTCGCTTTGCAGTAACGGGAGACAAAGGGG
>JAQSXG010000385.1 GCA_029256785.1 Neobacillus sp. | reverse complement strand
ATTTCGTTCGCTCTTGGCATTGCAGTAATCCTGTTTACGGGAGGTAAAAAATATCGCGCCAAATTACTCGCGCGCGGCCTTTCAGGCAAGCGGAATTCGCGGCTTTTGCTATCAATACAAAAAAGGTGTTACTGTGCGCCCAATGCCCGACTGCGCGGGCGTTCATCACTGACTGAGAGCATTTATGGATTGTCGTTCAGATTGTGGCGCGTGCTGTACTGCACCGTCCATTTCAAGCCCCATTCCAGGAATGCCGGAGGGCAAGCCTAATAGTCAATTATTCGCAGTATAAAAATGACATAGCTAAGCAGAAATGACTTTTTTGCTAAGTGTTTCTATTGAATGTGAAAAGCTTTCTCCATAGCCAGTTTTAGACAGTTGTAATAACTCATTTAGTCCAGAATGACTTGTAAACGAAAGGTTTTCATACAGACATATAGGAAGTTCTGGATTGTCTTTAAATCTTCTGTCTGGGCCTCCAGACTTGTTCACATACTTCCATGTCCTGCCAACGACTATGGCATCTCCAGGTACACCTTCGCTTTCAATGAATCGGCTATCACCAACATTAACGAATAGCTGGTTATAACCAACAGCGCCTACACCTTCACGGTCATAGACGAGTACTCTATCTGGAAAAAAATGTAATGTTTGGCGACCGACATTGATAGCAATCGTCTCAATATTTGTTTTAACAAAGGGAGGCTTTGATTTGCTGATAGAGGTTACTTTTCTGCGTAGTAAGTTACCAGCTCCGGCATGATACTTGGGGTCATAAACGGCTCCAGAAGCTTCTATATGCCATACTTTTGAGCAGCTTGCGAGCTTGGCTCCACTATCATGAAGTTGCTGGTAACATGCCATCATTTGATCATCAAAGTCATAAAAAAGCACAGTAGTCTTTCTTAGCTGATCGTACATGTAAGCAAAAAAAGAGATTGCTACCCCTACGATAAATCCTATAGCGAGGCACCACTCAGGCCATGTCTGTGAAAAACCGTAAAGTAACAGCGCAATCGAAAGGCACATGACCAAGGGCCATATTTGTGACTTCTTACGTTTGTTGTTTAACTCTTCAAGTAGTTCTCGGGAACTTGAATCAACGATTTCCGAGATATGGGATGACTCGATTTCCTCAAGAGGTGCATGTGTAATGTCATGTTCTATTGGGGAGTCGCCTGGTACATGTTGAACCTTCTTTCTGTTCTGTGGGACCAGACTTGGTGAAAGCGAAGCACGATAATAGACTCCTCCAGCACCGATGTGGATGTAATTTCCTCTTGGGCCAGTACCAAACCTCAGTCCTTTTATACCAATAGATGCACCGACTCCTGATTTGGATAGGTTAAATCTCATCGGTCCGACTCGAATGCTTTTCTTAATGTAAAAGCTCATGGAAACTCCTTGTAAAACGAGGGGCTTAATTCATCGTAAGCTAGGGCGGTGTAACTGGTGGATTTTACAGCATATGTTTCATGTTTTTAAAGGAACATTAACCCACCTAAGAGGAAAATCGCTCATTTTATAGGGGAATAGTTCTTGGTTACATGCTATCGCCCCGACTGTGACAGTGTGTTAATGTTTTATTCGAAGACAAAGAATTTAAGAGGTACTGATGGAATGCCGAATCGACTGTGGGGCCTGTTGCATTGCGCCTTCTATATCAAGCCCAATTCCCGGGATGCCACAAGGCAAGCCAGCAAATTTAAGATGTGTACAGTTATCGGAAGATAATCTATGCAACATCTTTGGATCAATCCACCGCCCCAAGGTGTGTAGCAGTCTGCGCCCTTCACTCGATATGTGCCATACAAATCGCGAAGAGGCTATGGCTTACTTGATCCATCTTGAAAAATTGACCTCATCATAAAGTAGTTGCCATAAATAAGTTTATGGTGTATAGTAATAAAAAATTTTGTTGTGGAAACTTTTCGGAGTTTCTGTTTGTCTACTAACACCGCGTTTATGCCAGTAGCTGTTGGGCTTGGTCCTGCCTGGGAGTCTCTCCCTCATACTGGTTATTATTAATATCTATTATGTGGTGTTAGTTGTATGTCCATAGATCTGCCTTTCCCTGCCGTTCAAAAAATAACCAATCATCGTGATGATGGTCGTTACTCACTTATCCATAGCTCTGAATATGTACTTGATGGGCTTGTATACCGTTTGAACTATGATTCGATGAAGAAAGGTTATCATCCGATCAGAAAAGAAATCATTGATGCTTTCATTAAGCAGATCCATGCAATGCAATCGCACTACAGCAAGGTTTTTGCTTTCAGGTTCGATTTGTCAGTACCGGAGGGAATGCCTGTTTCGGAAAGTAATGGATTAGTGAGTGATCTTTTTGAACGATTGAGAGGGCGCTTTAAAAAGAAGGCGTGGAATGGACAACCGATAAAAAAATTTGCTTACGGTTGGGTTCGAGAAAAGGAAAGGGCTATGCAGGTTCATTACCACTGCTGGATTGCATTACCTCATTTCCAAGTTCAAACCGCTGGCTTTGGTAACACAGGCATGATTGGGTTGATAAGTGAGCTTTGGAATGAATTGACAGACGATATCAGCCGTGTGCATTTAGCTGAGAATGGCCGATACTCTATCGTAAGGGGTCATCATGATTCCCTTGCTGATTTTGTTGAGCGTATTTCGTACCTTGCGAAAAACAGGGGTAAATTTTCATCTGGAGAAGGGCAAAGGATCTTTTCAACATCCAAGCTCAGAATGAAAGCGGGAAATTAACAAAGACAGTCAAATCCTTCCTGTATCGCTTTAAGCGCCGTTTTTATGGGATGTGAATACATTTAATTGGTTTTCACCTAAAAGTTCTCTGGAGTGGTATTCAAGGCCTTTTAGAGGAGGTATGGAACACTCTTGGTATAGATTTGGTAACAAACTAATTACGCGCTTTAGAATCTGCTACAAAGCTAGATGAAACCCAGAAAATTGCTTAATGAGAGAAATATTTCCGGGTTTACATGCACTTATAGATTAAGTGTGTGAGTGCCTTTAGGATAATAAGGGCCAACACAATATGAAGTGTCGTTTAACTCTGGAGATATCATGGATGTTGTAAATATTAACTGATACTCATCATGTAAATTTTGGCATTCATTAATTATAACGTGTTGGAAATTATGGCTTCGTGCATCAACCATTCCTTTATCTTCAATATTATCCATAATAATAAAATTAGGTAGACGTGACTCTGGATCGTCAACGCAATGGAGGAAGATAGCAAGACGTATACTGTTTTTGAAAATAACCATTGAACTAGCGGAAAATTTACTCATGCCGTCCAAATACATCCTGTCGCGAGCAAAGTCAATAATAACATCGCCAGGGTTATCGAATGCAGGCTCGTTGCCACCATCTGATATTAGCAGTCTTTTGGTTATTTGCTCTATATCAGAGTATACAGCCACTTGTCTTTCTGCTTGAAGTTTGTCTAATGAAGCGAGTTTATCTTTAATTTCCAAAATTCTTTTTTGGGCTTGTTGCTTCTCCAGTAAGAGAGCATTTATTTTTGAAATACCACCTCTGTTTTCTTCAAGAGAAAGAATGGCTCCCTCAACAAATCCGATGTTTTTGCCAATTTCAATAATCAAGCTTTCTTTTTCGGATGGAATCAATGAGAAAGTCTTAAGGCTACGAGATAGCTCATTTATTTTTAAGCTTGTCTTTTCTAGATTAACATTAAGGTCTCTGATCTCACTTTCAAGACTTGCAATAACTTGACTGCTTTCTTTTATTTGAAAGTTCAGGTTGTTGAGTTGTTTGACATAAGCATCATCAGACGAGTTTTTGCTATTTTTACTTTTGCATAATCCGCAGCTTTCTAAATCGGTGCTTATCTCAATATGATTTAAACATGAGGGGCAATATTTGAATTCAATACTACCAAGTGAATTATTAACGGATTTAGAATGTAATAATGCATCTTTTCTTGATTCAAGTGAAATTAAGAAAAGTTTTGTGTCGCTCATTTCTTTTGATAAAGAAATGATTTCTTCCTGTATTTTGAATCGGAATGATATCAGCTCAAGATTTTCATTTTGTAATTTTGATAAAACGGATTTGTCTTCGCTGCTATCATCTGTGTTTCCACCAGAAAGCAACGTTTGCATCTCTTCATTGAGTTTATCAAGTTCAAGCGAGTATTTTTCAATGCGCTGATTTAATGAATGTTCACTTACTTTTACATCATCTCCGCCAATAATCTTAAATATTGAATTCGCTTCTGAATTGAATTTTTCGAAACGTTTTGTTTCTGATAACAGTTCTTGTCTTAAGTTGTGAGCCTCTAAGTCATCAATGCCAAGAAGGTATTCGCCAATAGCTCTTCTTAAGTTAGGATTATCAAAGTTCTTCTCTTCTTTTAAAAGCTTAGTTGTTGCTGATAATTGATCAACGTACATCAATCGCATTATCTGATGGAGAGTTAAATTTCGGTCATCATCAGTTTTATGTCTTGGAAGACTTAAAAGCTCAAAAAGCTGCTGAGAAAAGCTATGTAATGTATCACTTCTGCGATATGGGTAACCTGTCCAGTGAGCATTGAGTTTGATGGATGAGTCAATAGTACCTTCATGCAAGTACATCTTTGACAGTCCGTTTTCAACAATATCTCTTTTTAATGTGACCCTAATTCCGTTGAGTGAAACTTGAGCAAACACTTTATCACAATATGACTGATGTTGAGTCCAGTCAGTTATAACGGAACCTAAAGCATAAGATAATAAATCTACAATCGTTGATTTGCCCGTCCCATTCCAACCTCTTATTATATTAACGCCTTTGTGGAATTCTTGGTCATACACAAAAATGCCGTTCCTGGATACAGCGAATCTTTCAACAATCAAATGAGGCTTAATTGACCTGCCCCCAGTATTAGATACAGCCATCAGTTAGTAATGTCGGTTTGTTTACCTTCATATTTTCCATTCCGCCACCGTGCTGCAAATTCTGAT
>JAQSXG010000384.1 GCA_029256785.1 Neobacillus sp. | reverse complement strand
GCCTATGTCATCGAGACAGGAAAAATCGTTGTCTCAGGGACATCCGAGGAATTGAACGAGAGCGACCAGATAAGAATGGCCTACCTTGGTGGCCATTAAACGAGTAGAATATGAATAAACAAGAAAGGTATCGGAAGTGTCTCCGATACCTTTCTTATATTACATCTCTGCTTCGTTGTGCTCTGCATCAAGTTTGAATTGATGACGGAATTGAGGTCGTAAGCTAAGTTTTGCCTTGTTTGCATATTCAAGATAAAGCTGCTCTAAACCAACCATCGCAAGCGAGAAGAAGTTTGCGTAATTCTTTTTAACTTCCCACTTTAACTCATTCTTACCACAGATACTATATTCATTTAACTGTTGAACTTCTTTACGGATTTTTTCTAATTCTGCCGCATGTTGCTCTTTTGGAAGGGCAAGAACACGATCGATTTTTTCAATATACTCGACGGATTTCTCGATTTTCCACTTTATATCATCATAGCCAGCTTGATCAATCAAACCATATTTCAACTTAAACTCATTTAAGAGTTGAGCAGATTCATAGGTAGAATTAACAATATCATCACGGGTAAGATCCTTTGTTTCATAACTAAGCATATGCTTCCATGATGGCTGCTTTATTGCCTCGCGATGATCCTCAAGAGTGTGGCATAACTTTTTATAACCATGAATTTCTGGGAACTCAAATGCTGGGCTTGCAGGGTCAAGGAACGGTGCAAGTGGTGCAACAAAGTAGAAGATTCGCTTGTCTTGATTACAAGCTAAGTGAATCGTTTCACAAAAATCAATATTCTCTAGCACACTAGCATATGTCTGTCCCGGAATACCGACCATAAAGAATAAATCGATTTTCTTACAGCCATGTTTTAAGGCAAAATTAAGTGTTTCAATTACTTTAGGATTGGTACAGTTAAACTTGCCATTATAACGTCTAATTTTCTCGTCATGTGTTTCAAGCGTAATTTCAATACTATAATTTGGTACACTATCATTCATCTGTTGGAAGAACTCTTCATCTGCATACTGAAATAATTCGAAAACCACTTCATTTTTCAGATTAAGTGCCTTAAGCCTGCTGAAGAATTCCTTTACATATTCACGTCCACCCTGGCGTAGGTCATGAAGAATAAAGATTGGTGCTCGGCTAAACCGAGAGATGAATTTTATATCCTCAACGAGTTTTTCAGGTGACCTTAGTGCAAGAGAACTACGTCCGCAGTTTTGGTCATAGGCATCCTTTGAACCGCCGCAGATAAGACAGTTTTGCGAACAACCTCGAGCGGTAAGTAAAGCGGTGTTAGGGTATTGCAACCAGCCATTGTATGGAAGTGGGTCAAGGAAATTACGATATTTAAATACAGAACGAACCGCGTAACGGTAACCAGGAACATCTAAGTCATCCAAATCCTTTGGTACATAGGTAATTGGATTGTAGCCAATGTCAGTGCCTTTTTTCCAAGTTAGATTAGGAATGTCGACATAGTGGGTATTGCCTGTTTCAATCTTATTCATCAAGAGAAGCATGAGCTTTTCAGTTGAATCGCCACGCATAACAAAGTCGATGCAAGGATACTCAATTAACTCTTTATGATAATAAGTAGCGGACAGCCCACCAAAAATCATTGGCACATCAGGATGAAGCTTTTTAACGATTTTTGCAAGTTCAATACTCCCGTGTGCATGTGGTAGCCAGTGAAGATCTATACCGAATGCCTTAGTTTTAATATTTCTTAGTTTTTTCTCTACATCAAACTTTTCGCTCATTAGCATGCGGTTAGCAATATTGATGATTTTAACCCGAAGACCGTATCTTTCGAGGTATTCAGCAATACTTGTGATACCAATCGGATACATTTCAAAAACAGGTGATGAAGGAACAACGTCACTAATCGGACCTGCAAGTAGAGAATTTTCTCTAAAGTCATAAACACTAGGTGCGTGTAAAAGGACTAAATCGTATTTCATAAGAGTCACCCTTTTCAATTTAATAAGGAATAAGTGCAATTTACTTATATAAAGTTTATGAATAACAACAGTTGTGTTTTTCACTAATATAAACGTGGCTAAGTGATTAATTAGAAAGACCTCAGCATGTTCACAAGGGATATATTTCTAACACTTTAAGTGTACTATATCTTTGCTATATTCTTGGTTTGATAGAGTGACGAACGCGTGACAAGTATGTGGATATTCCGTGGACTTATATTAAAATAGGATAGGTATCAATCGTGAAAGGATGAGGAACGTGGCTAAGGTTAAAACAAATGCAATTCGAATTCTCGATGCAAAGAAGATTGCCTATGAGGTGCTTACATATGACAACAAGGATGGGAAAATAGATGGAGTGACCGTGGCCGGGAAAGTGGGTAAAGACCCACGTGAGGTATATAAGACTCTTGTTGCTCAAGGTTCCAGTAAGAATATCTTTGTTTTTATTATTCCTGTTGAAACGGAGCTAGATTTAAAAAAGGCAGCAAGGGCTGCGGGTGAAAAGAATGTAGAGATGATTCCTGTGAAGGATATACAAAAATGGACTGGCTATATCCGCGGCGGCTGTTCACCCGTGGGAATGAAAAAGGATTATCGGACGTTTTTGGATGTTAGCTGTAACAAGTTGGAAGAGATTGTTGTCAGTGCTGGAAAAATTGGCGTCCAGATGGTGTTGAAGCCAGAGGACTTAATCGATGTTGCAAAGATAGAAACAGTCGACTTGCTGAAGAATTAATCCCTTTACATAGGCATTCACCTATAGCGTAATGCTGCATAGTATAGTGTGTAAGAAGTTAGAAAAGCGTAAGCGCCCCTTAAGCGCATGACAGGACTGGAGCGCTCGCCTATGCTTAACAATAAAGGGAGTGTTGAACAGTGGCAGGGAAAATTAAAAACTACTATGCTGGCGGCAATACAGCGAAAGGGTTTCATAATCTTTATGATTCCAATCTCCAGGGGCTTAACCGTTTATTTATCTTAAAGGGTGGTCCGGGTACAGGCAAATCCTCATTAATGAAAAAAATAGGCAGTGAATGGGTCGAAAAGGGCTACGATATTGAATATCTCCATTGCTCGTCGGATAACAGTTCTGTTGACGGAGTGCTTATTCCGGCATTGAAAGTAGGAATTGTGGACGGTACAGCGCCGCATGTGATCGAACCAAAAGCACCAGGTGCCGTTGAGGAATACATTAATCTTGGAGAAGCTTGGGACGCGCGAGCCTTGGCTGCTCATAAACAGGATATTTTTCGTTTAACCAATCAAATCAGCCAGGCCTATAAACAGGCGTATGGAACTTTTAAAGAAGCATTGGATATTCATGATGATTGGGAAAAAATTTATATTGATAACATGGATTTCACAAAAGCAGAACAACTGACAACGAAATTGATTGAATCATTTTTTGGAAAAATAAAATTGAACAAAAAATCGGATATTCGCCATCGTTTCTTAGGGGCAGCCACACCAAATGGAGCGGTTGACTTTGTCCCGAATTTAACGGGAGAATTGCCAAATCGATATTTTATTAAGGGGCGTCCAGGGTCTGGGAAGTCAACGATGCTGAAAAAGATTGCCGCTGCTGCAGAGGCGCGTGGTGTTGATATCGAAGTATATCATTGCGGATTTGATCCCAATAGTCTGGATATGGTGATTTTTAGGGAGCTGGGGATTGCGATTTTTGATAGTACTGCACCACATGAATATTTCCCTAGTCGTGCAGGAGATGAAATCATTGATATGTATGAGCTCCTAATTACACCGGGTACCGATGAAATATACGCTGATCAAATTAAGCCGATAGCAGCTAATTATAAGGCAAAGATGAAGGAAGCCATTTCCTACTTAGCAAAGGCAAAGGAATTGCACGATGAGCTAGAGGCAATTTATGTTCCAGCAATGGATTTCTCCGTCGTTGAAAATATCCAAAGCTTCATTGCAGCGGAAATTAGAGAGCTGGCATTGGTAAACAACCAATAAAATATCGAGAAACTGTCCTTGTAAGAGGGGCAGTTTCTCGTTTTAAATGGGACCTGTTTAATGTTAACGCTTGGTTTTACTTGTCTTCTCTTTTATATTGCGTTTATTGCCTTTGCTGTTATCGCCGCTAGCTAACTCTGCGCCAAATTCAGCATCTGCATTCCCAGCTTGCGGAGAATTTTGATTTTTACTGCCCTTATTAAACTTTTTTGTCATTAGAAAAACTCCTTTCTTCGATACTAATCTTTAGTTTGTCGTTCATTTGCGCCTTTATTCAATGAAAAAAAGCATCCCATTAATAGGGATGCTTTGGTCAAATATACTATTTTTTATCTGTTAACCATGTTGCTAATATTTTTGCATCTGTTTCGTTAACAAGACCTCCAGGCATCATACCTTTGCCGTTAGTAATTCGCTCTAATATTTCTTTGTTTGATAGCTGGTTACCGATTTTTTCTAATTTCGGACCTGCCTTTCCTTCAAGATTATCACCATGGCATGAGGCGCAGCTTTCTTTATAAATGATTTCTCCTGCTTCAGCAACGGAGTGTGCCCCTTTAGAATGAACTTCTTCACTGCTTAGGTTAACACCGTCATTTAGTGCAGAAAAGGGTACAAACTGAATCTCATGTGGAACACCTTCAGCGGGAATTTCAGTAATTAATTCACCATTTTCGGTATCCCAGATTTGAACACCTGATACGGCTTCACCACCAAGCTTATAGGGATAACGTTTATCCATTCCATGATTTAACGTCCATAGTTCCTTGCCATCTGGACTGATCCCCGTATGGGCAGGAATGGTTGTCCCAGTTGATTCCCATAGCTTTTCAAAGGTCTTTGTATCTAGCTTAGTAATTTTATTCCCTCCAGTGGTAACATAAGCATATTTTCCATCAGGGCTTAGGGAAATATGGATTGGTCCTCCATCCATTGGGAGTCGTTTTGTAATTTCAAGTGTTTTAACGTCAATAACTACAACTTCTTTTGTCCCACCAACAGCTACCCATAC
>JAQSXG010000383.1 GCA_029256785.1 Neobacillus sp. | reverse complement strand
ATCTGTAACAATTGCCTTATTTTCATGAACAAGACTATTTAGCAACGAGGATTTGCCGACATTTGGGCGGCCAACAATCGCTGTAGAAAGACCCTCACGTAAAATTTTCCCTTGCTGGGAAGTCTGAAGCAGTCTATTAATTTCTCCTCGAACATAAATTGCTTTTTCTTTCAGCATTTTATGTGTCATTTCTTCTACATCGTCATATTCTGGATAATCTATATTCACTTCGACATGTGCCAAAATCTCTAATATTTCCTGACGTAACCCACGAATTAGCTTTGACAATCGGCCTTCCATTTGTCCAAGTGCCACATTCATCGCACGGTCTGTTTTTGCTCTAATTAAATCCATTACCGCCTCTGCCTGAGATAAATCTATCCGCCCATTTAAAAAGGCGCGTTTCGTAAATTCACCAGGCTCGGCTAATCGGGCTCCAAAGGATAGGACATGCTGCAAAACTCGATTGACTGACACTAATCCACCGTGACAGTTAATTTCAACAACATCTTCCTTAGTAAAAGTCTTTGGTCCCTTCATTACTGATACCATTACCTCTTCAATTACCTCTTCTGTCTTTGGATCGAGCAAATGTCCATAGTGTATCGTATGGGTTGCTACTTCTGTTAGCCTTTTACCGCTAATGCTTCGAAAGATCCGGTCGGCAATTTTAATGGAATCATCACCGCTTAATCGTACAATCGCAATTGCTCCCTCACCCATCGGTGTCGATATGGCAGCTATCGTATCAAATTCCATCACATTCACCACTCTTTATAAAATTGATCTATTTTAATATCATCATTTTTTTACTCCAAATTAATAGAATACCACATGCTTTTATTTGTGAAAAACCATTTTGTACTTATCCACATATAATTAATGTCCACGTATTATTTTAACTTATCCACATGTGAATAACAATAAAACAGATGAATTCAAATAATTGTTATAAATATTATTGTTCATGTTGATTGGAGTTCCAGGCACTTCGCTTTCCGCGGGCAGTCCGGGAGCCGCCTTGTCACTTCGCTCCAATCAACTTAACTAGATTTTTTCTTAATGTTTAGACGCAATAAAAAAACACCCAACAATACAGTTGGATGCTTTCCTGCGTTTTTTACTATTCTATTTTCTGGAACCAGCTGCAACTGGTTTCCCTGGGGAAATAACGATGTAACGATGCGGATCAGTTCCGTCAGAATAGGTTTTTACTCGCTTATTTTCGGATAAAGCAGTATGAATAACTTTACGCTCATATGATGGCATAGGTTCTAGTGCAACGTCTTTCCCAGATTTTAATGCCTTTTGGGCAAGACGATGTGCTAATTGAATCAGTGTTTCATTTCTGCGATTTCGGTAATCCTCCGCATCTAAAATAACCGTTAAGTATTGATTAGAAAAGCGATTAATTACTAATTGAGTTAAATATTGAAGTGAATTTAACGTCTGACCTCTTTTTCCAATTAGTAATGCGATTTTCTCACCAGTCAAAACAAAAAGGACTTGTTTACCATCACGTTTGATTTCTACTTCAACTGGTGCCCCCATTTTTTCAGTAACTTGGATGAGGAACTTTTTTGCCTCTTCTATTGGATCTATAATTACTGAAACCTTTACGATTGCCGGACGAGAACCAAAAATCCCGAAAAACCCTTTTTTACCTTCATCAATAATGGATACATCTGTGCGGTCTTCTGTTGTCTTTAATTGAGCTAAAGCTGATTTTACTGCTTCTTCGACAGTTTGTCCTGTAGCAGTTACTTGTTTCACTTCTTTGCTCCTCCCGCTTTACCGGTATCTGAAGCTTTCCTCAAATCCGGGCCTTTAATGAAATATGTTTGAACAATCATAAAAATATTACCAACTACCCAATACAATGAAAGAGCAGCAGGGAAGTTAAATGCAAAAACAACAATCATGATTGGCATCATCCAAAGCATCATCGCCATTTGTGGATTATGCTCCTGGCCAGCCATCATTAACTTTTGCTGGATAAATGTCGTAATACCTGCAACGATCGGCAAAATAAAATACGGATCCTTTTCACCAAGGTCAAACCAAAGGAAATTTTGTTCAGCAATTTCTCTCGTTCTTGAAATCGCATGATAAAAACCAATTAAAATTGGCATTTGGACAATTAACGGAAAACAGCCTGCCATTGGATTTACTCCATGCTTTTGGAATAAAGCCATCGTTTCTTGTTGCAACTTTTGCTGTGTCTTTTGGTCTTTAGAGCTGTACTTTTCACGAAGTGCTTTCATTTCAGGCTGTAGGGCCTGCATTGCTTTTGAACTTCTTGTTTGCTTAATCATAAGCGGTAAAATAGCTAAACGAATTAGTATTGTAACCACGATTAGAGATAAACCAAAGCTGCCTCCAAGAATTTCAGCACCTTTAACGATTAACCATGATAGCGGATAAACAATATACTCATTCCAAAAACCAGTACTGTTAGCATCAATCGGTTTAGTTATTTCTGTACATCCTGTTAGAAACACAAATACTGAAAGGATGCCGAGCATTAGTAATATTCGTTTTTTCAACCGAGTTTTCCTCCTTGAAAAATATATATAACCTATAATTAATGAATTTTATGTACACATCTACACTTGATTCATTTCACATAGGTATTTTACCATCTTCTATAATAGCTTGTCTTTAATAAAACAGAAAGTTATTACAATAATTACGATTTCCGATACTATTTTTTATCCAGTACCTTACCAACCTTCAGAACATGGGTTAAGCTCTTTTTTACATCGAAAAAACCCATTTCAGCAACAGGCTTCCTAGCGATAATTACGTAGTCATTTCCCTTGCTAATTTGGTCATTTAACTCCAAAACTGCTTGTTTTATGTATCTTTTGATTTGGTTCCTCGTAACAGCATTTCCAACCTTCTTACTTACAGAAAGACCGATTCGATAATACTCCTGATCCTCTTTTGCTAAGGCATAAACTACAAATTGTCGATTGGCAAAGGACTGCCCCTTTTGGAATGCTTCTTGAAACTCTTTATTCTTTTTAATACGCAGTTCTTTTCTCATAAAAACACCTTCAGTCCTGGCTGAATCAATCTACTCTAACAATTTCTACTATAACCTCAATTTAGACTTCATAATCGAATCAAATAGCATTTTCTATATAAAATAATCATCACGATTGAAAAAAAGCTATAGCTACATTTCAATCGTGATGGTAATTTCGACTCAGCCCTTAATGGAAAAATGCTCTTTTCGTAAAGATTTTTGTCAAAGTTTGAGAAAAGAGCCTTGAAAAAAAAGACCACTGAGACGTTTCAGTGGCCTAAGCTGATAATACTTTTCTTCCCTTTAGACGACGGCGAGCTAGAACTTTACGTCCATTAGCTGTGCTCATACGACTACGGAAACCGTGAACTTTGCTGTGTTTACGTGTATTTGGTTGATATGTTCTTTTCATTTTATATGACACCTCCCTGAGGAATAACTCTCAATTTCAACGACAGTCTTAATTATTATAAAGACGTTGCCCTATAATTGTCAACTCCCCTTCTAATATTGTCCCACCTTTTCAATTTCTCTAGCACGTAAAGTTCTTCCCAACCTTTTTCCGTTAATCCAGTAATATATTTTTTGTTGTGGATAATATTTCGACATATTTTTTATACCCACACAAGATATTGACAGGTTTTACACAAAAACACTACTTGTGGACAAGTTTTGCTAACTGTTCCTGCAAGTTGTGGATAAACTAACAAAAGGCATTGCACCTCCTACGATTATTTGATATTATATTTGTGTTTTCACTCTGAATAACTTCGTCTAGCTTTAAATGTTATCCACAAAATGTGGATAACGTGTGGACAAGTTATTATAGTACACTGCAGAAACTTGTCCACAAGTGGTGGATATTGTCGAAACTCCACTTTGCTTCCTTATCATATGTTTTCCACAACCAGTGTTTCGTATATTTATAAATTAATAGGTTGTACAATTTGTATAACATAAGTTTGAACGGAACTTTCAACTATTGGCTGCGAGGATGTTGCGGGGATACTTCGCCATTCTTTGTGAAAAAATATATTTATTATATGGAGTAAGACAGACATCAACCTCCAAACCAAACGTTTGTAGAGGGAGTAGATACAAAATAGATAATAAAGGAGGGACAACCGTTGGAGAATATTGCGGATCTATGGAATGCAGCGCTAGCCAACATCGAGAAAAAGATTAGCAAGCCTAGTTATGACACCTGGCTTAAATCCACTAAAGCTCACTCTCTTCAAGGCAATTTGCTCGTTGTTACCGCTCCAAATGAATTTGCCCGTGATTGGCTGGAGGAACGGTACTCCCAGTTAATTGCAGGCATACTTTATGACATCACTGGAGAAGAGCTATCTGTAAAGTTTATTATTCCGCAAAATCATAAAGAAGAAGACCAGGACATGCCAACTCCTCCAAAAAGGGAAAAGAAAGATGAGCACCATGAGTTTTCTCAAAACATTTTAAATCAAAAATATACTTTTGATTCCTTTGTTATTGGCTCAGGTAATCGTTTTGCTCATGCTGCATCACTTGCAGTAGCAGAGGCACCAGCAAAAGCTTACAATCCGTTATTTATTTATGGTGGTGTAGGCTTGGGAAAAACCCACTTAATGCATGCTATTGGCCATTATGTCATTGACCATAATCCTTCAGCTAAAGTGGTTTATTTGTCTTCAGAAAAGTTCACAAACGAATTTATCAATTCAATCAGGGATAATAAAGCGATAGAGTTTCGGAATAAGTATCGTAACGTTGATGTGCTACTTATTGATGATATTCAATTTTTAGCAGGAAAAGAATCAACTCAAGAGGAATTTTTCCATACTTTTAATACCCTGCATGAGGAAAGTAAGCAAATCATTATCTCAAGTGACCGTCCGCCTCGGGAAATTCCTACCCTAGAGGATCGTTTGCGTTCACGCTTTGAATGGGGATTAATTACCGATATAACTCCGCCAG
>JAQSXG010000382.1 GCA_029256785.1 Neobacillus sp. | reverse complement strand
AAAGATTCGGTAGGACGAAGGAATAAGATCGTGTTTACCTCCGGAATATCCACCCCTTCGTTGTATATATCTACAACGAAAATAAACCGAACTTCGCTGTTCGTCAATCGTTTTTTAGCAAGATTACGCTCTTCGTCAGGAGACTGACCAGTTAGCGCGATGGATGGAATGCCCTTCTTGTTGAAATAAACCGCCATAAATTCCGCATGGGCAATTGAGACACAAAAGCCAAGTCCCTTTACGTCGTTGATATCCGTAACATATTTTAGTATGGACGAGATGATCATGTTACATCTGGAATTTGCCGCAACAGTATTAAGGGAGTATAAATTTGAGAGTTCATTTTGATCGTAACCGCCACGGGTCCATTTCAAGTCCGTCAAATCAACTGTATCGGTTACTCCAAAGTATTGAAACGGCGAAAGCAACTTACGGTCAATGGCTTCCGGCAAGCGGATTTCCGCCGCAATATGATCATTAAAGTATGCCGTCACACTCTGCCCATCCATACGTTCCGGGGTAGCAGTTAGGCCCAACAGAATTTTCGGTTGATAATAGGACAACATCTTTTGATAAGTGGGAGCAGCCGCATGATGGAATTCATCCACAACGATATAATCATAAAAGTCAGCCGTGGTTTTTTCCTGCCATTCCTGCGAATTGAAGGTTTGTATGGACATAAAAAGATGGTCGATCTTCTGTGGCTGATATCGTCCAACAAACAGATCGCCAAAATTAGCATCTTTCAAGACACCTCTGAAACAATTGATGCTCTGCTTTAAAATTTCCTCCCGGTGTGCGATAAACAGCAAACGAGAAGGTTTACCGGGATTTTCACGACAAAAACGCTTATAGTCAAAAGCTGATATTACCGTCTTACCTGTTCCCGTCGCTGCTACAACTAAGTTTCGGTATTGCTGCCGGACCTTTCGTTCTGCCTCCAGCTTATCCAGAATCTCTTGCTGATAAGGATATGGCATAATATCAAATAAATAAGGTTGTTCTGTATTGTTTTCAATATATTTCTCAGCCTTTAGTGCTCGCTCCAGCCTGCTTTGCTGATCTTCCGTATAGGCTTCAAAGTCACTTGAATTCCAATAACTCTCAAAGGTTGCACCAATCTTTTGAACCGTTTCCGGCAAATCCTTGGCTGTCACCTTTACATTCCATTCCAAGCCGCTGGAGATTGCTGCATTGGAGAGATTAGAAGATCCTACATATGCTGTTGTAAAACCGGTATTTCGGTAAAATACGTAGGTCTTGGCGTGTAGGCGTGTACGCTTGGTATCATAGGAAATTTTGATCTCAGCATCTGATAGCATTCTAAGTTCTTCAACTGCTTTGATATCCGTAGCCCCCATATACGAGGTGGTAATAATCCGAAGCTTACCCCCATTTTGGGTAAACTGCCTCAGTTCTTCCATGATGAGCCGAAGTCCGCTCCACTTGATAAAGGAAACCAGCATATCAATTCGGTCACAGGATAGAATCTCTCGCTTAAGCTCTGAATACATGCTTGGCTCGTGGATTGCACCGGTAAAAAGAGAGCTCTGTGCAATGGATGTCTCCGGGCGGATAAGCTCTAGTTTTCCCCGCGAGTTATGAAGATGATTCTTCTTATCGAGAAGTGAGAGAAGCTGCTCAGCTCGCTGATCTAGCGTCATCCAATGGAACGCTTCTTCGTCTGTTTCGCTCTGGATTAGGGAAACGACCTTATTTGTCAGTGCCACCTGAGCATGCAAATTACCGCCGCTGTCCTTCAGTTCGCGGAGCCCCTTTTCGATGACTTCAGCAATATACTTTGCTAAGATACCGGAAGCCTCGGCTTCGTCGATGGGCGCAGTCTTGGAAAGCTTGTCCACTGCGGCAGTGAGTTCGTCGTTTAGTTTTTTATTTATGACTTGTTCGTAAAGGCCGGTATGTAGCATGGGGTACCTCAATTCTACCAGTATATTTCACGTATTTGCAGTAAGATCTTATCCTGTATCTAATCCATGGTAACTTCTTCCTGTGTTCCGCTTACTTCACTATAGTTAGAATGCTTGAAGAGGCATTCTACTTCTTTCTTTTTCATTTCTCTAAAGTCTTCAATGATAGATAATCTGAGAACTTTAAATCCATACCTTATTGTTACAATTAGTATGCTAACTAAAAGAATTCCACCAAAACCAAGTAATAATAAAATAAACTTGTCATATGTAGAATCAATAACTTCCATTAAATTCTGTTTCGTCAGGGAATCTGATTCAGATATTGCATTACTTGAGATTTGAAGATACATGGAGTCTTTTGCTATCGAATAAGTCACTATAATTGTTATGGCAAAAATAAATAATGTCGCAAGTGTTGATAGTCCAGTTGAAAAAAAGATATCAAACTTCAGAACAGCCTTTTTATAGTTCAAGTCCTCTAGGTTAAGCGCTTTATACTCGTTATAATATTTATTGTATTTCCTTTGATAATAATTATTTTTGATCTTCATTATATTAATTTTTACGATTCTTATCTTTGTTTCCCAATAAGGCATTGTAGCAACCAATAACGCCAATATTGAAATAGCAAGCGAACATATTATCATAATATAATGATATGGTTTCATTGGTTTATTCCTTTCTCAATATAAGCTGAGATTCATTGATTTGAATTAGTATTAAGAGTAATTATACCATATTTAGCAGTATAAGGAACAATAAATTCCATTAGATCTGGTAACATAGCGATGAATCTTCTGGCATAAAAATACACGATCTAACATTATGTTAGATCGTGTAGAATGAATAAATAAATTACTGAATCTATTAATAATGAGCTTCCTCAACAACTATTCCAGTATCTAAATTAATTTTCAATTTAACACTGCTTTCTACAGAATCAGAGGTAATTTTTTTGCAATCAATTGATAGAATATTACTGGTTATTGAAGGTTCTGATTCAACAAAGGCTCCCGAACTGTTCTTTTTCACATTAAAATAATAATCACCCTGGATTTGATTTTCCAAGCTGTATTCCCGTTCGTCTCCACCACGCTTTCGGATAATAAGCCTATAATTATTATCCCATGTTGTTGTAGGATAACCTACATAGTATTCATTGCTATAATAGTAATCCGTTCCTGTTGCCCTAGGCAATGTTGCACCAATTACGCTGTCGGTTATAATGGGACGGAAAGGGGCACTGCTCTTTATCTTCAGCCCATTTTGCTTATCATATGAGTATTGCCAGCCAAATTCCTCAACGGCAAACCTCCATGTCAGCGGGAAATAGGTTACACCGCGAAAGTTTAGAATTGGATAGTCTTCTTTCAGATTATCAAGATATTTACTCGGATTTGTAGTATTCAATGCAATACCATATTCCGCAACAGTGGCAGCATAACTTTTCTTATTCGGAGTGCTGGTTGATGAAATTTTTAATTCTATGTTACGATCCTCTGCAACTCCAACAAACAAAACGCTTTTATTTCCATAAGCGCGGCTCTTTTCATACCAATTTGCTTTCACTTTCAAAAATCTTGCATAATCATATGCCATAGGGAAATACGTAATATCCTTATATAACAATAAAGGATATTGATTATACACACTCTCCATTGCTTGCCCGTTGACGGTAACTGGAAACGTTGGAATAGTAACCGTCACAGATTTCGCATATACTGATTTTGGAATTAACAGAATACATAGAATGCAGAAAGGGATAATTAGTTTAATTTTCACGGTTTATTTCCTTCCATTCATAATTGGTAATATCGCACACAGTATTGCATTATCGGCAGCGAAAACTGTTTTCACGATCTGAATAAGTTGACACGGAGTGTAACCCCATGTCAACTTATTCAAAATTACCTTAAGATATTTTGACCAGCATATATGTCCGCTAGAAATTGATACTGACTCTTTCAGAATACCAAAGTTTTGTAAATGTATTATCTACCGTAACTAATTTCTTGGTAGTGTCATTGGTTCCAAATGATCCAAGTCTTCCAGCTACACAATTAGACGCAAGTGTTTGAGCGTAAGTTTCTTTCGTCTTATATATGTAAGAGTCAGAGAATCAAGAAAATTATCATTTCATAGTTAGAATATCATTTAAAATTCAACCCTCGGTGCCTCCGCCTCCCTCACATTCCACCCCATGTTCCAAATATAAGCAGAACCATGAGCAATACGGAATATGACGACCTCTGTATCTACTTTCGACTGCTGGACATTTCCCCACAGCCATGCCCGTTCCTCTTTCAAACGCTTTTCAAGCGCTTGGTCATTCAGAATTTCAACCGTACCGGTTACGCGGAGCATTTCGAACTCAGGTTGATCCGCGTTTCGAATAAATGCTGCCTCCATCTTTGGGTTCGCTTTCATTTGACGGTACAAGCTCTTCGCCTTAGCGGTGTGATAGTAAAACCCCGTTTCATCGGCAAACCACAGCAGCATACCGCGTACCCGCGGCTGGTCATCCTCACAGGTTGCAAGCCAGCTGCTCGGATTTTGGTTTGCAAACAACAGAACTTCCGTTAGCAATTCATTCATAATAAAATCCCTCCTTTTTTCTTAGGGAACCACTGATTTAATGGAAGGTGCTCAGATGGTTGAGGAAGTTTTTCGACTGACAAGGAAAAAAACGCAGCAATAGCGGCGCTATTGCGAGGCTTTTTGACACCGTCAGGCGAAAAAATAACCGATCAGATGTGCGCCTGAAGTTAATCAGTGTTTCCACAACTCCATTCTAAACAAAAGGAAGGATGGGTCGCTTTCAATATTCCAGTGCAAATTATCAAAATCCTCCGTTTTTAGGCTGTTGAACGCTCTGACGAAAAGCAGTTGGAGTCATTCTGTACTTTTCGATGAAGCAGGAGGAAAAATAAGAGGAAGAGTTGAATCCGCATTTCAAAGCAATTTCAGTCATGTTATCGACACTGTTGATCAACTGACTCCGTGCTTTCTTTAATCGCATCGTTTTCAAAAAATCAATCGGTGTTTCTCCGGTAACGGCTTTGAATAT
>JAQSXG010000381.1 GCA_029256785.1 Neobacillus sp. | reverse complement strand
AGAATTTCTCCTATCTTGGTGGAATCCAATCTGAAATTAAACTGTACATTGTGATAGCCCATCTCTACGTATTTCCTACATTCCGGATATTTATTAATGTCATAATTTGGAACGGGAAAAATTTTACCCCAATTAACTCCAAGTGTTTCAAGAGCTTTTGCAAAGACGTTTTGGTGTGCATTGTCTCGAACAATTAGAAAAGCAAGTGTTTCGCGAAGCGTTTTGTTATTACTCATTTCATATATTCTCGATTTTTCCAAAACCCCCGTAGATTCAAGGACCACATTGTCAAGCAGATCGCTGATTAGATTTCCGTGGCTATAAACCCATGAACCATTCCATGGATTACCGGCAGCATCAGCAGGAAGTGATGCTTGGGCACCTGAAATAAAATGATGAGGATTTGCATGTTTGACTGCTTCGTCTAGCGGGGCACTATCTTCACCGGCATTTCCAGGGACACTTGATTGACCAGATCCAGTTAGCAGTTGATTAATGGTGTTCTGAACGAGTTCAACATGTGCGATTTCTTCTAGAAAGACACCTCGAAGTAGATCACGATATTTCGTATCATTACCTCTAAAGTTTGAACTCTGAAAGAAATATTGCATCATTGTTCTCATTTCTCCAAAATGTCCGCCTAAAGTTTCTTGAAGAACTTTAGCTGCACTGGGATCTGGACGATCAGGTGTTATGACGTTGATCAATTCTTCTTTGTAGTAGTACATCGCATCACCTTTTGTCATAGTTTCCTGGTTATTATGCTTAGGATTAAAAATCATATTCATTTTTTGTTGAATACGAGTGATCATTTTTATATTACTGTGGGAAAAAGCAAGGGCTTGGATTCTGGTTTATTTACTTCGTTGGTGTCCTATTATGCTTATTCGAAAGGAGATTAATCTTCAAATTTAAAAAGAGTTTAAGTTTAGACGAATAAAATATTTTTCATTTGGTTTATGTTTGTTCATGCATCAGTTAATTACATAATTAACACTGATTTAACCATAATACTTTTATGGCATTATTAATGTCATAAAAAATTTGTCAAAGGATGATGGAAAATGGATCAGTTTAAAGAAAATAACAAAAGATTTGATGAGCAGAAAAAGCTGAAAAACGAAGCAAATCGTGTTGAATTTTCAAAAGAACTCAATGAACAAATTGATGAAGAATTAGACAAGAAAAATTCTAAAGAACAACGGAACTAAATCAAAAATCGAAAAAGGGATTCGTAATCACGAATCCCTTTTTTGGTAGTGGCTTTAAAAAACCATGTTGAACGTGGGTAAAAAAGTTTTATTTCTGAAGTTCTGGTTGTTTTTGTGTTCCATTATTTGCAACAAGCTTCATGACTAAGCGAGCGATCGTATTACGCTCGTTTTCATCAGCAACAGTCCATAAATCAGATAGCAATCGTTCTTGTTCGTTTTTAGGATCAACATGTTCAGCGAGATAATCACCAATATTTGTTGCGAGTTTATTAATAGTCTCAGAATTCATTCCCATATTTTCAGCTTGATGCATTTTATCAGCTAAAAAATCCTTCCAGCGATCCCAGTTACTTAGAATAGACATTCGATTTCCTCCTTTCAATTAATATTAATTTGTTTTACTTGTATGTGAATTATTCATTATTAAAAAATGTTCCTGTGTTCCAAAATTGAATAACAGTCATAAAATTAACGTGTGAGGCGTGTGAATAGAACTTTGAAATGAAAAACCCCGCAACATATGCGGGGAAAAGAAAGTTGAGAGAGAAACATATATAGTATTCCATTATTTCTGTAAACTATTCGATCGGCCCTTAATGAGCACCAAATGACCATCTGAATTACGTAAAGTGTTATTCTAAGATTTTCTCGTACATTGAAATCTTCTTGCACTAATCGGGGAAGGATCTATATCCCTCTTAATTTTTAATTTTGAATGTTCAACCCGGATAATTCTCTCCCCAAGTTTGAGATCGCATTGTTGGATGTAATGACCAATAAAGTTGAACTAACTGTGATTCACTTTCAAAATGTTTTTTATAAAAGTAAATGTGTTTTTCTGGATCAATATGTTCATAATACATTGCTAAAGTTCCATACAAACTAGTTTGTTGAAGCAGTCGAGCTAAACGTGGGTCCACAAAAATCGCTCGTTTGTATCCTTGATAGGAGCAATATATGCAATATAGAGGCGGATGACACGAGGTCCAAGAAAATAAAAATACGGACAAAAAGAATTTATTACGTACACAGTTCATCTTGAAAAAAACTCCCTGTGCTATGCTACACAAGGAGATGTGGATGATTGGAGAACAAATAAATAGAATCTATTGATGAGGATGTACTTTTATTTATTTGGTATTTGCGAAATTAGTGGCTTTAAAGGGTTTATTCCTCGTTGAAAGTGTTTCACTCTCAAACGCGTGAAATCCTCAATTACGACGTATTTTTTATCGTTAACTAGGATAACGTCTCCCTTTTTATATTTTCGTCTCTTTGCGTCGATTTGTACCGTTTCATTTAAATGCCATGCTGTTGAGTGATCAATATACTGAATAACGTACATGTTACGAATCACTTATTAATCCCCCTAATACGATGTGATATGTAATTAACATCATTTCGGAAATTAATTATAACAATAAATTTTCCTTATTATACCAAAAAGTAAACTATACTATACATAAAAAAATCCCCATGCTGTGCACAGGGTAAAAAGCAGAGGGAATACATTCATTATCACCGGAATATTTGATTTTCAAACGGATAAACATCAAAAATGTAGTTACTGATTTGACTCTTGTTCTAAGAAAATTGCGTTGGAAACTGCCGGGCGATTCCATAGGCCATAACATCTGCCATGAGCAAGGCTTGCTGCTCAATTTGATCAAGGATTGTGACGCTGTCTGCGTACTTTTTCGATAAGAAGGCAACGGCTTCATCCTTAGTCATTTTTAGATGTGCGTGCAGCATCGTTTGCCAGTCCTTTGCCGACCAGTAAGGATTTATGCTGCCTAGGAATGCGGCAATTTGATCGGCGTTGGCATACCATTTCTTTTCGGCTTCTGCAGCAGCTGTGCTATTCCCGGTTTTCGCAGCCTTAACGAGTTGAGCTGCGATAACCAGATGTTCTGTAAACAAGCTTGAAAATCTCGAAGCAATTGCAGGGCCATACAGAGGGGCTAAAAGTTGTTCAAAGTCCTTAGGATTTCTGAGCAGGCGATTTGTAGTGAATGTGATATCGGGCAGATCAAACACGATTCCGCTTATTACAGGCCGAGTCCAAAAGACATGTTGTTCCCAAAGCATTCTCAGATGATTTCTTAATTCAGCCTCCGCCATGCTGATCTGTTGGGCCATCATCATCACAACCCCAATAAAGTTTTATTCCATAACTTATGAAGTTTTTGATAAGAAAATTACGAGAAAAATGTTTAAGGAAGAAAGTGAAGACTGATCGTTAGGTGCATGGGGCTAGCGCGTAAAGAAATTCTGTATGAAAAATGACTAAACGGTTACAACATCCAAAGTACTATTGACGATGGAAATAAAAACGACTATATTACATTTGTTTCTATAATATTACATTTACGTTACAGAGGAGATTGAAAAATGAAAAAGCGTTTTTTAATAATGGTCATTGTTGCTTTACTTATTTCTTGCTTGAGTTTTTCGTCATTTGCTTCTGCTGAAACTAACAAAGCCACCATTTATTACACAGCAGCGGGCACACATCTTTATAAAGACAAGAAGGGCGTAAAAACGGTCCGCACGCTGCCGGTGAATACAAAATTTTATATTCGTCATAAGCCGTCACGGGGTTTCTATCGTGTAACGTACAGCAAAAGTTCAGGGTACATCAATGTGAAAAACTTAGTGAAATCAAAAGCTGCGACATATAAGGATTTCGAAGGATCATGGTATCTAGGCAAAGTTAACGCACATGTTTCCCGACAGATTTTAATTACAAAAAACTATATTTATTTTAATTATGATCCCGGAGCAGTCATTACGGTTGTCAAATCGAAGAATGCTGTTGTTAGAAATAATACTTTGTATTTGCAGCATGTAACGCTTCACGGTGACGGAACACAGATCTGGGGTAAATTGACCCAGATTATGGAACTGAAAATGAAGAATGGAAAGAAGACGCTTCTTGTAAGTAAACCGGATAATAAAATCATTAAGGATTTTTATGGAACAGCAGTAATTAAATGAGGTCAGGGTTGGAAGATTAAATCAATTGATAATACAAGGCGTTTAACCGGATTGGGTTGAGCGCCTTTTTTTCAATACCTTGCGATGAAAAATGAGCCCCAACATTTACCTTGTCATTGCTTTCCGTCCTTACGGCTACGCTATGGAAAAAGCTGTTACGTTTGATCACGTGATTCTTGCCGGATGCTAAATAAGGAAAGGAGGAGCGATGATGGGTATTGTTATGGATTTTAGAGAGAAACAGCGCCACAAACAGTTGGATTCAGAAAGGCGCGCACTGCAGGATTTATCTTTTACAAAAATTGAAGAGTCCGTCCACAGCTATTTTGATCAATATTTGGCGCTTGTTCCTGCCGCAGGAGCAACAGGAAAAGAAATGTGTGCGGAATACGCGTTGGAGAGTTTTCTACTGGGCTCCTCAATGGGACGTTTCGGCTTTTATGGGGAAGAAATGGGAAAAGCTTTTGAACGGAGCAAAATCGAATTTTATGCACTTTTAGATGACTTTTTCGACTTCTGGCTGTTCTGGGGATCTGATCAGGAATCGCTGAGTGAATTGCAGGACGTTTGCCGGAAATATTTGTATTCATGGTGGACGGAAGGCTTTAATGCCTCGTTGAAACGCTGGAGACTGAAGCTTCATTAAAGAGGATGTTCAAAAAGTCCGGGAAAAAGGTAAGAAGGATCTTCTGCTAATAAAAAGGATCTTCAACTAAGTACGCTCACGTCCTGTGAGCAACGTTGAAGCCACCGCATCTTGCGGAAGTACGTCCTGTGCACAACGCAGAAGTCACCACATCCTGTGGAAGTTCTACGTCA
>JAQSXG010000380.1 GCA_029256785.1 Neobacillus sp. | reverse complement strand
TTGCTCATCGCTTAAGAAAACCTTATAGTATTTAGGGTCTTTTTCAACTGTAATACTTTCAATGTTCTTGCTGTCAGCGTCAATTTTAATGTTGGGAATGACTTCTCTGCCTTCATAGTCATCTCTATGGGCAAATTCATAACCTGCCAAAACTGTGCTTATGCCAAAATCTTTCAAAAGTGTTTGGTAATGATGAGACCTTGAACCGCCTACATAAAGTGCGGCTGTTTTACCTTTCAACTTGCTTTTCAAAAACTGAATTTCATCAAATACATTAGAAAGTTCATCTGAAATCACATCTTCAATTCTGGCAATTAATTCTTCATCGCCAAAATATTTACCAATACTGCGTAAACCCTCTATGGTAGATTGTACACCTACAAAGTTTACTTTAAGCCAATCGATACCATATTTATCGTACATCATTTCTGCCACATAGTTAATGGAACGATGGCACTGTACTAAGTTTAGGTTTGCCAAGTGGGAATTTTTAATATCCCTGTAGCTGCTGCCGCCTGTAAAAACAGACACAACCTCAATGCCGCAACGCTTTAACAGTTTTTCAACTTCCCAACCGTCACCGCCTATATTATATTCCCCTAAAATGTTAACACTGTATTTTTTCTTAGGTGCTTTATCTCCTGTTCCAATGATGTATTTAATCAGCTGATTATTTGCAATATGGTGGCCTGCAGACTGGCTAACGCCTTTATAACCCTCACAGCTAAAGCCAATACATTTAATGCCGTATTCCTCTTCGCCCCATCTTGCAACAGCATGGATGTCGTCACCAATTAAGCCAACAGGACAGGTGGAGCAAATGAAAATTGCAGTAGGTTTAAAAATGGATACTGCTTCTGTGATTGCTTGCTTTAACTTCTTTTCACCGCCAAATACAATGTCTGGCTCTTGCATATCGGTAGAGAAACAGTATTCTAAGTAGCAATCTGCCTGTTCACCGTCTTTTTCATCGGCAAAGGCTTTATGTCTTCTTGTTCCCCATGAATAGTACGCACAGCCAATGGGGCCATGAACTATAATTGCGGCATCTTTTATAGGCCCAAGAACAACGCCCTTACAGCCTGCAAAACAACATCCTCTTTGTGTAATAATTCCTGGAATTGTTCTGGTGTTGGCAGTAATCACGTCAGGATTATTTTCTCCGGCTGTAATTACGTGGTCTTTTCTGTTTTTATATACTCTTGCACTGTATTGTTCTAACAAATGGTCTCTTACTGAACTCATGTCCTCACCTCCTATTAATATGATTCTGAATCCATTTGTAATTGTCCGTCCCTAATACGGATGGACTCTACTATTGGTAAAACAAAAATTTTTCCGTCCCCTGGGTTTCCTGTACAGTTTGTATCTATAATTGTGTTAACTGCTTTTTCAACGTCATCATCGGGCACAACGATTGTAAAGTATCTTTTGGGTATTAAGCGTTGGCTTTCTGTAAAATACTCTCCCACAGATGAAACTGGCAGTTCTTCATCTCCTAAAACAGTCTCCACTAAGCTTGCATTAAAAGTCTTTTTACCTCTTCCCATTACTTTGCTACAGGTAAATGCAGGAAATCCTGCATCTGCCAATGCTTCTTTGGTAGCATTTACTCGGTTTAAACGAACCATTGCCATTATTTCCTTCACAAGCAACCCCTCCTATAATCCGACTTTTTTAGAACTGATTGTATATGCCTCATCTACAGGGCTAATGAAAATTCTACCATCACCAAAGTGTCCTTTTTCACCTGTTCTGTCATATTTCATTATCAACTTTACAACGTCATCCTTATCTTCATCGTTTACTACCATTAACAACATTTCTTTAGGAATTTCATCGTAGAAAACATCTCCAACCTTAATTCCTTTTTGTTTGCCACGTCCGTAAACATCCATTTTTGTTACCGCTGGATAACCTGCCGATAATAACTCTGATAAAACGGTACCAACCTGATTCGGTCTTATAATTGCACGAATAAGTAACATACTATTCCCTCCTTTTAATTAATCCATGAGCCCATGTTCCATCAAAATAGATTCTAACTTTTCAATTGACATAGGCGTTGGAACAACAAACATCTGATTTTCGTTAATTTTTCTTGCAAGCTCTCTATATTCATCTGCCTGTGGCTCTTCTGGGCTAAAATCAATGACAGTCTTCTTATTAATTTCTGCTCTTTGTACTGCATTATCACGGGGTACAAAGTGAATCATTTGTGTACCAAGTTCTTTTGCAACTGCTTCTACAAGTGCTGCTTCCCCATCTACGTTTCTTGAATTACAGATAAGACCACCCAATCTTACACCGCCAGTATTTGCATATTTCATAATACCTTTTGCAATGTTGTTAGCCGCATAAAGTGCCATCATTTCTCCTGAGCATACGATGTAAATTTCTTTTGCCTTTCCTTCACGAATAGGCATTGCGAAGCCACCGCAAACTACGTCTCCAAGAACATCATAAAATACATAATCTAGGTCTTCTTCGTAAGCACCCAATTGTTCCAGTAAGTTAATGGAAGTGATTATTCCACGTCCTGCACATCCTACACCAGGTTCTGGTCCGCCTGACTCAACACCCTTTATCCCGCCATATCCTTCTTTAAGGATATACTCCAAATCAATGTCTTCGCCTTCTTCTCTTAATGTATCAAGAACAGTTTTTTGTGCCAAGCCTCCTAAAACTAATCTTGTTGAATCCGCTTTAGGGTCACAGCCTACAATCATAATTTTCTTACCCATTTCAGCTAATCCTGCTGTAAGGTTTTGTGTCGTAGTTGATTTACCAATACCGCCTTTACCATAAATAGCAACCTGTCTCATATTACGTCCCCCTTATTAAAATCACTCACTATTAGTTTAAAATATTTTAGAATACACCCCTATTTTCATAACCGGTATATGAAAAAAAGCGCCGGAAAGATTTCTTTTCCAACGCCTTTGTCAGGTGCATATTCAATTTTTATAAATTCATTATATGAGAATCTAACTATAGTTACAATACTGCAACAATTACAAAAAATACTGAAAAAAAGAGCCTAATTTTCATAAATCAGTTCATTGACGGAGCAACACTAAATGACTTTCAGGCATTAAAATTCCTTTGATTTCCTTTTGGTTTGCCGCCTTAACCCATATGTCACTCATTCCTCCGTTCATGTTTCTAACGATGTAGTTTGTGTGAAAAGGCATTTGCGTCCTCTCCACCATGTCCACTTTCATCACATTATTCCTTTTGTTTTCCTGTTGAACAAAAGTCAGAGCCTCAATGCCATTCGCCATAATGCCTACATATTCAACTTTCTCTGTAATTTTTTCACTTGTTTTCAGCGTAATATTCCAGTCCAAGGCGTTTATGCAGTAATCGTCAACTTTTTTTGCTTTGGATATATTCTTGTAGCCTGTAAGCCTTGCAACTTGTACAAATTGCGGATTATTAAAAACTTTCTTTTTGTCATCACATAATACAACCTTCCCTTTATCCATTACTATTAACTGCTCTGATAATCTGTATATTTCACTTTTGCTATGAGATACCACTATTACTTTACCCTTATACTCCGACAAAATTTCAAGCATTTCTCTTTGCAGCTGGTCCTTTAAGTAACCATCAAGGGCAGAAAAAGGCTCGTCTAAAATAATCATCTCTGGTTCATAAGCCAAAATTCTTGCCAACGCCACCCTTTGCTGTTCTCCTCCCGATAGCTGGCTAGGGTATCTGTCCTCCAATCCTGCTAAATGTAATTTGTTTATAAGTGAAGTGATTTTTTCATTTGAAGCTTTGGTAATGCTAATATTTTTTATAACTGTCATATTAGGAAACAAAGCATAACTTTGAAATAAGTAACCAATTTTTCTTTTTTGTGGCAAAATGTTGATTTTCTTCTTGGAATCAAACAATACTTTCCCATCTAACACAATACGCCCCTCGTCTGGGTTTTCAATTCCTGCAATACACTTTAATGTCATACTTTTTCCACAGCCGCTTGCCCCTAAAATGCCAATATGATTATTGTTAGTATTAAATTCAACTTCTAACTTAAATGAACCAATTCTTTTTTTAATGCTTACTTCAAGGCACATATTACCACCTCCTTAAATGCTTCATTCCCCTTCCAGAAATAATGTTAATGGTTAATATAATAAAAAAAGACAGAGCTATTATGACCAATACCCAAATGCCCGCTTTGTCATAATTCCCTGCCGCCGTTTCAGACGCTATTGCTACTGCTATTGTTCTTGTTTTGCCTAAAATATTGCCTGCAAGCATTGAAGTTGCACCATATTCCCCTAAAGCTCTGGCAAAAGCCAATACCGTTCCCGACGCTATTCCAGGGGAAGCTATAGGCATAATCACTTTCCAAAATATATCAAATTCGCTCATACCAAGGGTTCTTCCTGCTTGTATTAGGGTAACATCTATCTGTTCAAATGCCGCCCTGCTGTTTCGGTACATCAGCGGAAATGCAATGACCACTGCCGCAATAACGCACCCTTGCCAAGTTTGAACAATTTTAATATCAAATTCAGTATAAAGATATTCCCCGAAGGGTCTTTTTAGGCTAAATAACAGCAGTAATAAAAATCCCGCAACCGTTGGCGGCAAAACCAACGGCAGGGTAAATATTCCATCTAAAAATAATTTTATTTTATTGTTGAGCTTCATAACTAATCTTGCGGCATATATTCCTGCAAAAAATGCAATTACTGTTGCTACTGCACCTGTTTTTAGAGAAATAAATAACGGGCTCCAATTTAAGTTTTTCAATAGTTCCAGCATTACGATCACCTAATTCT
This sequence comes from Neobacillus sp., assembly GCA_029256785.1. Taxonomy (GTDB): domain Bacteria; phylum Bacillota; class Bacilli; order Bacillales; family Cytobacillaceae; genus Neobacillus. The sequence continues at coordinate 241 of JAQSXG010000380.1, read as the reverse complement.
AAATTATTCGGCATATGCTAAATATCCGTATTTTTCAAATATTGAAATAGCTTCATCTGTTTTCAAATATTCAACAAATTCTTTTGCCGCCACAGACTGATTTTCGTCTGCCTCCGTATTCTTTACAAGACCTACGGGATAAATTACAGGTGTTTTAAGGCTTCCTTCGGGTGCACTTGCGATTATTTCAACAGAATCTGCCATAGATGCGGCATCTGTTGCATAAACAATGCCAACCTCA
>JAQSXG010000379.1 GCA_029256785.1 Neobacillus sp. | reverse complement strand
CTAAAGGAGACGATTTTGGCACCTACGGGATCGATCTCTTAAACAGATGTAGAAATAATTTGAACCATCACTTAGTAAGGGAGATGCTTTATGAACTTAAAAAATAAGGGAACCTATTTCGGATTATTTTCGGGATTTACCTGGGCGCTTGATACGGTATTAATTGGTATGGTATTATCCTCGACATTACTTGTGTCGACGGAGCAAATCATCTTTTTGGCCCCGTTGGTTAGTACCTTTTTCCACGATTTATTATCGAGTTTTTGGATGATGATATATATGACCATAAGAGGAGAGTTTAAGGTTCCATTTAAAAAAATCTTTACGCGCAGTGGCCGTTTCGTTATGCTAGGTGCATTACTTGGCGGACCGATTGGGATGACAGGTTACGTCCTAGCAGTAAAATATTTAGGTGCGTCATTATCGGCATCGATTTCTGCTATCTATCCAGCCATTGGTGCCTTTTTTGCCTTTTTCCTTCTAAAGGACCGATTAACAATAAAAAACTGGATTGGATTGTTTATTAGTATCTTATTTATTTTCCTATTAGGATTTTCTGGGGGAACACCATCACCTAGCTATATTCTTGGTTTCACTTTTATCCTATTTTGTATCTTTGGCTGGGGAATGGAATGTGTAATTCTTGCGTACGGTATGAAAGATGATGAAATTTCACCAGAACAGGCATTGCAAATCCGCCAGTTGGTTTCATCTGTTACCTATGCTGTATTGATTTTACCTCTATTCAAAGCGTATCCGATTGTTGGAGAAGTGATTGTCAGCCGTGAGTTTTTCTTAATCGCATTAATTGCTCTCTCAGGAACAGCATCGTATGTGTTCTATTACAAAGCGATTTACACTTTGGGGCCAACTAGAGCGATGGCGTTAAACATTACCTATTCAGCTTGGGCAATTATTTTAAGCTTTTTCATTTTAGGCACTCCGATTACTGCAAAGCTCGTTATTTTTAGTATAATGATCTTAATCGGCTCTATTATTACGGTGGCATCGCCAGAAGAGTTGAAATGGAAGAATATTATTAAAGGGTGGAGAGCAGCATAATGAGAGCAATATTACTTGCAGCAGGAATGGGCACAAGATTACGACCACTGACATTAACAACACCTAAATCGCTTACAGTAGTTAATGGAAAGCCAATGCTTGAACGGCAGGTGGAATATTTACAAGAGATCGGTGTCGAAGAAATCATCGTTGTTACTGGTTACTTAAAAGAAAAATTTGAGTATTTAAAAGAGAAGTATGGTGTCACACTCGTTCATAATGACAAATACGACGTTTATAACAATATGTACACGATGTATTTAGTCAGAGAATATCTTTCAGATGCGTATGTAATTGATGCCGATGTCTACTTGCATCGTAATTTTCTATTGAAAAATCCATCAACATCGATGTATTTTAGCGCCAGGAAGCCAGAGTTTAAAGCTGAGTGGATGATTCGCTTTGATGATAACTATAAGGTGACGGATATCGAGATTGGTGATGGTGACCATGAATATATTCTCTGCGGTGTTTCTTACTGGTCAGAACAAGATGGCCGTTATATTGTCGAGAAACTGGAAGAAGCGATTAAAAGCGATAACTTTAAGGACTTCTGGTGGGATGGAATTGTAAAGGATAATATTCGTGATTTAAATGTTTACCTTCAGGAAATACATCCAGAAGATAGCCATGAAATTGACTCAATCTCAGACCTTGAAAAGCTAAATAAACTACTTGATTCAATGTAAACAAAGTTCGGGCAGCTAAGCTGTCCGTTTTTTTTTTTATTCCAGTAATCCCCTTAATCTACAAAATGACTGAATATATGCTATAGTCTTAGTAATATAGTTACTAGATTAAGAGAAAAAGGGGAGAAAATGGTGAAAAAGGTTATCTTTCGTAGTTTAGGAATGGCAATATTATCGCTAGGACTGTTTTCTAGTGCCGCATTTGCTGTGGAGAATGAACAGCTTACTGGTACGACCAGTGAAGTGAATTCTACTAATGGTAGTGTGGTTTTGACAATCCAAGCAGATACAAAACAAACGGAAATGCATGTTACCTCAGTAAAGTTACCTGTTTATCGTAGTTTCGAAGAGCTTTCAGACTATCGGATTCATTTGGGAGAAGGCTATGAACGCTATGCTGAATTGAATTATAGCGACAAAGTAACTATTTTAAGCGTAGAGGATTATGGAGCAGAAATCAGAATGGCGGACGGCCGTGTTGGCTGGGTACATAAAGATTACTTGAGTAGTGATGTGATGAATCAGACATGGCTTGTAAAGGAATGGCGAAATGTTAGAAAGGGTCCGGATACATCCACTGAAATTATCGGTGAAATTCCTGACCACTCCAAGGTTTATGTTTTGGACTATAACGGTCTGACCAATTTTTACCTTATTCAGACTGAAGAAGGTCTTCAAGGTTGGATCTACGGATTGTACATAGATTACAAAGAGGGAAATAACTTAATTAAATACGAATTTGAAAAAGAAGGGACAGTTACAAATCAGATCACCGTATTTACCCCACTAAATACAGTAGCAAATATTACAGCCAATGAATTGAATCTGTTCATTAATTATAAAACAAAGGGTCAGAAAACGTTGATGACCTGTATGGGTTCTGCATTTATTGAGGCGCAAAATGTCAGCGGATTAAACGCGATTTATCTAGTTGCACATGCTGGTCTTGAGACGGGCTGGGGAGTATCAGGGATTGTAAATAACAAGTACAATTTCTATGGTATAGGGGCAATTGACTCGATGCCAATGGAAGCCGCAAAAAAATTCATGACCCCTAAGGATGGAATCGTAGCAGGGGCAAACTGGATTAACCAAATGTATGTTAGTCGCGATCAATATATGGAGAACTATGCATATCCACAGCCAACCCTTGATAATATGCGCAATGATAATAGTTGGCATCAATATTCTACTGATGAAGCCTGGGCTGTAAAGGTGGCCAATATTGCAAAAGAGTTTTATGACTTTTCATTTAAAAATGGTGAAGTACTAAAGGTTGGCTGGGTTCCAGAAGGCTCTGAAAAGTACTATTTTGATATATCTGGAAGAATGTTGACTGGTGCTCAAATGATTGATGGTAAGAAATATCATTTTAAACTTAATGGATATTTGAGCATGAATTGGCAATTAATCGATGGCAAATGGTATATGATCAATCCGGATGGAACTTACAAAACTGGCTGGTTATTGGATAGTGGGAAATGGTATTATCTAAATCATTTAGGTGTCATGCAAACAGGCTGGGAGTTAATAAATGGTAAATGGTATTACTTAAACCATCCGAATGGCTCAATGCGAACAGGCTGGCAGTTAATTAGCGGCAAGTGGTATTTCCTAAACAAGGCTGGCGATATGAAAACAGGCTGGTTCTACTCTGGCGGTAAGTGGTATTTTCTAAATAGTAATGGTGATATGCAAACAGGTTGGCTTTACAATGGAGGAAGGTGGTATTTCTTGAAAGGTAATGGCGAAATGCAGACCGGATGGTTATTGAATGGTGGTAAATGGTATTACCTATATAGTGACGGTTCAATGGCCAAAAATACAACTATCAGTGGTTACAAACTCAATAGTAGTGGGGCATGGATTCGATAAATACGTTAAGAGTTGATCATAAGTGGAAGGGACATTAATACCCCTTCTACTGTGATCGGCTTTTTTTAAGTCTGTGTTAAACGGTATTGTTTATTTTAGAACCATGTTGATTTGTGTGGAAGGCATGGGACTCCTCGAAAATGCTAACGCATTTTCTTCGTGCGTGGGCAGATTCAAGGATTCTATTCAATGTCCTACGGGACTAGCAGGCCAGGGTGTGAGACCCCGCAGGCGCGTAGCGCCGAGGAGGCTCACCGACCGCCCGCGGAAAACGAAGTGCCTGGAGCAAAAATCAACAGACTAATTTAACACTGCCTTTTACAAAAAGTAACAACAAAATATACGAAAAGAAACTGCAAAAAAAACCGCATGAAAAGGAAAATGGTCGAAAAAGGTCATTTTTTGAAATATATCTGTAACATTAATAAGAAACAACTGTAAATTAACTCTAGTAACTTCTGTGAGATACTATTAATAGAAAAGAGAGATTGAAAGACGCGGAGGATATCATGAAAAAATTAATTATCAGTGGTTTACTATCATGTTCTTTAATCTTTAGTGGATTAATAGGTGAGCAGAAAACAGAAGCAGCATCCGTTGGAGAAACAGTAAGCAATGCAGCCCTGAGTGTTGTTGGTGTTCCATATTCATGGGGTGGAACGACTACAAGTGGATTTGATTGCTCGGGTTTAGTTAATTATGCATACAAGCAATCCGGAGTTTCGTTACCAAGAACTTCAGCAGATTTATATAATTATGGAAAAGCAGTTTCAAAAGGGAACTTAACAAAAGGCGATTTAGTTTTCTTTAGTACATACAAAGCAGGTCCTTCTCATGTTGGGATTTATACGAGTGATAATCAGTTCGTTCATGCTTCTAATAATGGCGTTCGTGTAGATTCATTAACGAGTAATTATTGGAGCGGAACCTATTTAGGCGCAAAAAGAGTATATACCAAAACTGGATGGGTTCATTCAGCTAGTACTTGGTACTATTATAATCAAGGTGAAATGAAAACAGGCTGGCTTTACACTGGTGGTGCATGGTATTATTTAGCAGATAACGGTGCAATGAAAACAAACTGGGTTTATGTTAATGGTTCATGGTACTTTTTAACAGCGAACGGTGATATGAAAACAGGTTGGGTATATGTGAATAATGAGTGGTATTATCTTGCGGATAATGGTGCCATGAAAACAGGCTGGATTTGGTCCAATAATAAATCCTATTATTTAAAGTCTGATGGTTCAATGGCAAAAGATACAATCATTGATGGATATGTAGTTGGAGCCGATGGCGCTTGGATACAATAAATATAATAAAAAGAAACAAAAAAGAAGCTGGAGTACCAGCTTCTTTTTTGTGATAGGCTTCTTAACTGTGAATATGGTAATAATCGTTTAATTGAAAAAATTGTAA
>JAQSXG010000378.1 GCA_029256785.1 Neobacillus sp. | reverse complement strand
AGGGCAGACTTGAAGATTGGGAAGTCCGTTATACAATAAACCGTCTTGCCGCTCTAAAAGCGGAAGCAGATGTAGCATTGTCAGAAGATGTTATTTTACGCTCTTTCGGTGCATTCTTGGCAAAAAACAATCAGCTTGAAGAAAGTTATGTCCAGAAAATTGAAAAACTATGGGATGAAGCAAAAGTTGCGTTAGATAGTAATCCGGAAATGTTCGAGATTAAGCTCGCGTCTCAAAGTGGCATTCCATTTAACCTATTGGAACGATTGAAATTGAAATTGCTAGCTTCTGTTGGTCATTTGCCAACCTCAATTAGTGATTGGGTTGATTGGACTATCAATTGGCTGATTGATGATTCGGAATCCAGGGATTATTTGCTACGAGATGTTTATAGGCCTACGCTTGCAGCTGCAGGTCAACCTTCTAGTGCATCTTTGGACGGAGCTGTTTTATCTACCCTTCTTCCTGGCATACAAGGATGGATTAGTGGCAAACCCTTAAATGAGATAGAGCGCTTGTTAGGTGGTAATCCAGATGGGCCTACAGCCACAGCAAAATTGTGTCCGCGAGCTCGTGAACTAGTATCCACCTTTATTCCGAGGGGAATCTCATTTATTATGATGGTTGTCTCTCGAGTGGTAGAGGAACTTGAACTATATAATTTGCAAGACGACCTCGATAAAAGTCTGATAAACAGCTTCTCAATAGCTGTTAGGAAAGGTTTTGATAGCTTAGAAAAGTTGGAATTTGCTAATTCACGTAAAAGCATATATGGTCGTGTGGAATTACACATGCTTTATGATCAAAATGGAGAAGAAAACTAACATACGAAATAATAAGTCGAAAAAAAAACAAATGAAAAATACCTTTAAATCTTTTACAAGGGAAAATCCAGTATTTTAAATAATCCAATCTTCCAACAACAAATCCTATACCCCTGTAAAGACTGACGGTTAAGTAAGTGCGGTGAACCGTATCACAAGTGATGGTAAACAAAAAAATAGAGATAACTATTGAAATGAGTACCATTATAAGGATCATTGAAAACAAGGGTGAGGATGAAGTTGATTAAGTTGAGGTCAATATTTAAAGACACTAAGTTACATTTTGGCTAAAAGTGGACGTACTCCAGCAATTAAATGCTCTTATTGGTGGAAGTATTTATAAGAAGGAAGCCATACCTGGAGAAGTTGCCTATTATTTAATTGTTGAAAAAAAGCTAAAGTATCTTAACCTTATTTTTCAAGGAGTAAAAAATATAGATGGTGGTATAAGAAAAGAATATTTTCCTGTTGAACTTTTACGTGATTGGGTATCTGATTTAGATTTAGAATAATATTCACTAAAAATGGAGAAGTAAACGAGTTTTTACGACAAGCGTTAATTATAGGGATACGGAAATCTCCGATAAAAGGTTAAAAAGCATAATGAAATTATATCCTAATGATTGGCAAGAGTTTATAAAACAATATTAATCTTGCTTCGAGCGGCATTCAACATCCGATAACACGAGATTTACGCAAATTTGTGAATATGAATATAGTATGACGTTGCGTAAATCTCTAAACGTTAGCGGAAATAAGATCTAGTTTATAGGAGGACTTATGAAGAGAAGAATACTTTATTATCCCAGTATTGATATTAAGGATGGAATATGGCTAAGGAATGCAATTTTGTATTGGGAAGAAGTATCTTCAATAATGCCATATCAGAATGATGATTACCATATTTCACCTGAAGTGAGTTATCTAATGAATACTGGTCATTTCATACCTGCTAGACCCGATGATGTAATGTTTTCAAATATGTACGAAGACTTTGTTGATGAAGTTCGAATAAGGTTTGATGAGTATAGGCCGCATCAAACGAAAGCTGGGAGAAGAGAATACATACATATGTCGAAAGTTGTACCAGACTATTATAGATTGCATGAATCAAAATTATCATCACATGTTATGGAGATGATCGAAGAAAAGTCAGAAATAATTAGAAGTGAGAATAATCAGTGGATTTCAGTAGATGCTCACCTAAGTGACATTTATATGTCAGTTTTAGCCAAGTATTTGGCTGCGATTAGCAGTGCTGATACGTCAATTGGTACTGATAGGATGTTTACACAGGATAAAATTTTCAAACCAGAAAGAAGTCTGGATGCTAACAATCGTCAATCGTTTCTAAATTACCAGTTCAATATTCTTCCAGTACCTAATATGGATGTCTCAATTGAAGACATTCTGTTGTTCAAGGAGAGACGTAGTGATGAACTTAGAAGACTTCGTATGGAGATAAACGAATTAGAAGGTAGATTACAATCTGCTGAGGATAGAGTACAGCTTAAGAGGATCTGGATTGAATTTGAAGATAGACTTGAATCCAATGTAAGTGACTTGAATAGGGTAATGAAGGAATGTAGGTGGAATATTAAACATTCAGTAATGAATGGACTTATATCGATGTCTATGCCAGGCATAATGAGTACCGCTGAGATGTTCGGGGTATCCTTTTCTCCTGTTCAAAAAGGAATTGGACTGGCTTCTGGGGCTGTGTTATCAATTGGTTTATCAATTAAGGATATTGGCAACATACGACGTGAGGCTCTAGATAACAACCCATTTGCATATGTATATCATGGAAGAAGGGCAAGAATGTTCTGATAGCTTCCGATTTTACTTCCGCTAACAGCATGTTGACAACATTGATAGGGTATCGGAGGGATATCCACGTCGTCAACATGTGGAACGTTAGGCGAAATCCTCTCGAAGTAAGTGCTAATTTCAAGTTAGTCTTTGGGGTTGCCGTGGTTTGCCAAGATACATAAAAGTTAATTATATACAGGAAGAAGTATAAGCAGTTAACCGATGAAGAATATTTAAACTTAAAAGAGAGTATTAAGAAAAGGATTATTTTAATTAGTCTGGTGGAAGTTTTACCAAAAGAAATAAAAGCATTAAATACTGGTTTGTTTTCACCTTATGGAATTGAACTGATCGGTGCTAAGGTATATGACCCTGAAGACGATGATTGGGCATGTGAAGAAGACTTTGTTCCTGCTTAGAGGGGAGGCCCAAATATTGAAGTTGATTATTATGTGGAATGGAAAAACTTCTTGAACAATATAGTTCAGATTTTGAAAGAATTAATTATAGAATTCGATTATTTGGAAATTTTGAATGTTGAACATATTACTACAGGATTTTGTGATGGCGATTTGGTTGATGTGAAATAACCTCAGAATGCCAAGTGAATATAGTTTTGCTGTTTTGGAAAAGCAGTAGCCGGAGTGGTTTTCGTATAGTGCAAGTCCCTAGAGCTGAGCCGGCGGACTTCGCCTAACAAAACATTCCAGTTCGCTTTGGCTTGAAGAGAGCGCAAAAGCCACCTTTTCAAGCTAAGATAGGAGCAATCTAAGCTTGAGAAGGTGCAGGAATGCGAAACGTTAGGTGAAATAGAAAACTAGGTAGTGAGGTGTTAGAGTGATTTTAATCAACTTATATGGGAAAATTGAACCCATAATATTAAGCGAAAAATTAGGTGTTGGAATATCAAATCTTTATGATGAATGGTTGACTGGAATCGTTGATGACTTGAAAGAAGAGATGCTTTTAAGAGAGCATTTTCTTGAAACAAGTAAGAAGTACAATTTTGGTGATTTTAAAGTTTCCCAGTATGAACCTGAGAAGATAGTTAGCAACGCAAATTGGACTGATGTACTTGATGGGGATGTTGATTACTATTTACAAGAAATTGCTAGCAATTTAGTGCGGTTAGAAGTATTAGACTTTGATAAGTCCCTGCTACAACTAAAAAACTCTCATTTAGATAGCCCAACATGTGAAGTTCAGTATCCGTTAAAATTTATTAGATTTTGCCATATTCTAACTACATCAAGGAGTGCTAGAACTCATTGTGATAATAATATTCCTTTCATGACATATAACCCTGATGATTTCAGATCGAAACCACTGATTTTGAACTTTGCATCTAGTATGATAAATAGGGAAAATGATTTAATTACTTATAATGAAAAAGCAATTCAATCAATGAAGTATGTAGGAAAGCTGATTGATAATTTTCTTGAGAGCGACAGAGATTTTTGGATTTTTGATTACATAGTTAATTCTATAAATGAATCTGAAGATTATAATGCATATTATTTATTTAAGATCATGTCATTAATCGAAATGTTAATAATAAATCCGAATAGTAACGGGAGAACACATGGAGAATTAGAAAGAAAGCTACCTAGATTTTTACGGAATGAACTTAACGACTATGAGGATAGAGAGTTATTTTGTCGAATTGCTAGAAAATTGAGAAATAAAATTGCGCATGGCGACTTTGAGGCGTTTCAGAAATTGTTGGAAGAATACAGAGAGAATTTCATGAAGAATTTTTGGTATGATGAATTTGAGTATAGTGTTGAATCATGGACCATTAATTCTATTTGCTTAAGCTTAAAGAGTGCGTCAAGTGAGATTCTTTTTGAGTTTTTTAGTAATAAAGAGGGATTTAAAAGGTTCCAGAATTCTTAGTTGCACTTTGACTTACGTTTTCTATTTCACCTAACACTGAGTTTACGCAGGGGTGCGGGGAGCATGTTTCAAGGGAGAGAACAGCGTACCACATCCCTTCACCGGGAACGGAGTTCGGCCAAGACGGTCTATCTTTGGGTCCGGCTCAGGGACGTCGTAAACACGGAAACGTTAGACGAAATTAGTGTAGAGGTGGAACAGTATGATTAGCAAATATAAAGAAAGATTAAAATATCCTTGTTGTGGATACCCTACGTTAGATGAGCAGGGATTATATGGAGTCAAGGGGACGGTTCCAATGACTCATTTGTTTTGTCAATATAAAACCGCAGTTACAGCGATACGCTGAACCCTTACCATAATTAAGTTAATTGAATAGTTTAGTCTCCAACAAACGGGCGCCTTTCTTCAGAATTGGCGCTCATTTTGCAATCTTTGGAGCGTTTCTGCAATAAGCAGGAAAGCTTTTTCACTAACGGATCGGATGAGGAAGGAATAGTATTCACCCCATGTCT
>JAQSXG010000377.1 GCA_029256785.1 Neobacillus sp. | reverse complement strand
ATACTCTCCATTGTCAGAAGCTACTTTAAAACCTCCATCGATTTTGTCAATCTTTGTAACAGTGGCTTGGACAATTTCAGCACCAAATTTAGTTGCTTGCTGTTTACCAATTTCTACAAGGTCAGGTCCAGTGATCTCCATAACCCCATAATGATTTTCAACCCAAGCACGCTTTGTTACAGTTTTGTCATTATCAATGACAACTGTTTTCTTTCCAGCTTTGGCAGTGAATAATGCTGCACTAGCTCCTGCTGGTCCAGCACCAATAATTAGAACATCTAACATTTTTATACCTCCTAGAAATGTGTATCTATCTTTATATAACTTAACTTAATCAAAGAAATATGTAAAACAACCTGCTTATTCAACCTTTCGAGATGTTCACAGTATAGCCAAAAAAATTTTAAATAACTAAACAATATGATTTACTAAAATAGTAACTTCATGTAAAATAGCAAGGTAAACCTTATAGGAATAGTAGGAATTAAAATTAATAAAACCTACTAATATATAAGTTATATTACATACTAGGGGGAAAACCAGTGAGTCGTAAAAATATTAATGTTCTTTCCGCTTTGTTACTAAGCCTATTTCTTGTGTTGGCAGGTTGTAATACAAATGAGAAGGATAGTGAAAAAACTAATAAGGAAGACACAGCAAAACCTGATACATTTATTTATGGAATTGATGGTGACCCAGGAAATGCTGTCAACGTGATTTCTACTGGGGATCGTTATGGTTTAATGGAAATTAAAGCATTATATTCACCATTATATATGTACAACGGTAAAGACAATGTGGAATACTTCTTAGCAGAAAGCATGACACCATCTGATGATTTCTTAACCTATACAGCAAAATTAAGAACAGATGTTAAGTGGCATGATGGCGAAGCGTTTACTGCAGATGATGTTGTATTCACTTATGAACAAATGTTAAAAGAAGAAAACGGTGGATGGGCAAGAAGCCAGCTGATCTTTAATGATCAACCCGTTAAGGTTGAAAAAGTGGATGAATTCACAGTGAAATTTACACTCCCAGAAGTAAGCATGGGTGCATTTGAGGCTCTAAGTAATATCTTTATTATGCCTAAACATATTTACGAAGGTGAAACAAATATTGCAAACAGCCCTAAAAATGCAACTCCTGTTGGTACTGGACCATATAAATTTAAAGAGTATAAGGCAGGGGAGAGTGTTACCTTTGAAAAGAACGAAGATTATTTCTTAGGTGCACCAAAGATTGATAAAGTGGTTTTCCGTATTATTATGGATGCTAATTCAGCTACAATGGCCTTACAAAAAGGTGAAATTAATGCATTTGCGATTCAGCCTGCTGATTCTAGCAAATTCAAAGATAGTAAGAATGTTACTCTAATGCCTTATGATGAAGGAAGAGTAGGATACTTAGCATTTAACTTAAGCTCACCAGCAGTACAATCAAAAGAGGTACGTCAAGCTGTTGCTTATAGTTTGAATCGTGATGAAATCAATACTGCTAGTTATATTTCAAGTGACTTCTACGAAAATGCATATTCAATCTTACCAAGCAAAGCAACATATTATACTGACAAAGTAGAAAAGTTTAATTTAGATAACAACAAATCAAAAGAACTATTAGCTGATGCAGGAGTATCTAAATTAAAATTAAAACTTGGCTTTACTGCTAATAATCCAGCTCAACAAAAGCAAGCGGCAGTTATTCAACAAAACTTACAAGCGGCAGGTATTAGTGTAGAACTAGTTGGAATGGATGGAACGGCATTAAGCCAGAAAATGCAAAGCGTCCACACAGATTTTGATATGTACCTTGGTGGTTACATCATGGGGATTGACCCAGATACATTTAATTCATTATTTGTAACAGATAGCTCGGCGAATTACATGCACTACAGCAACAAAAAGGTTGACGAATTATTTAATCAAGGCCGAGTAGAGAAAGATGATGCAAAGCGTCAAGCAATTTATGAAGAAATTCAACAAATTGTAATTGAAGATGCAGCATTCTATCCGCTTGTAACAAACAAACGAATCCTTGCGATTGATTCTAGAATCAGTGGAATTGAGGAAGCCGGTTTAGTACCTGTTTATACGTTTGAGGATATGTCTAAACTTTCATATAAATAAAACTAAAGAATACTAGATAAAGATAAACAGCTTACTGTTTATCTTTATTTTTTAGTGAATAATAACTTGTCAAAGATACTTCGATCCTTTAGGAGCGGGTAATGAAGGAGTGGGATTTTTCTTGTTTAAGTATATTTTTAAAAGGGTTATGCAGGCAATCCCAATGCTCGTCATCATTTCAATTATTTGCTTTGGGCTTATTCAATTGGCACCATATGATGCAGTAGACGCAATGACGACACCAAATATGTCGGATGAAACAGTTGAATTAATCAAAGCAAGATATGGATTAGACCAGCCTGCCTATATGCAGTATTTTTATTGGATAAAGGGAATTTTGAGCGGTGAATGGGGTTACTCGATTGTTACACATGAGAGTATCGCAAAGGACTTGTCTGTGAGAATTCCAAATACTATTATTCTTGTTTTACCTGCTTATATTATTGCATTAGTGCTTTCAATTATTCTTGGACTTGTCGCAGGTGCTAGAAAAGGTAAACTAGCAGATAAAATTATTGATGGTTTAAGTTCGTTTGGTATAGCGATTCCTAGCTTTTGGATGGCGATGGTGCTCCTTTATATTTTTGGATATCAGCTCAATATTTTTCCAATTCTCGGAATGAACACGATTGGAAGTGAAGGTTCATTTTCTGATCTTTTACTCCATTTGGTACTCCCTACTACCGTACTCATCCTATCGTTTATGCCAGAGCTTGTCCGGTATGTTCGTTCCTCTACGATTGGACAGCTTTCTGAAGATTATGTTATGGTCCAAAAGGCGTATGGTGCAAGTTCAGTTAGCATTTTATTTAACCATGTTCTTCGCAATGTCCTGCTTCCGGTTATTACGATTGTCGGGATGAGTTTACCAATGTTAGTCACGGGTGCGGTTGTGACAGAAACAGTATTTGGATGGCCGGGTATTGGCACTTATTTTATTAAATCCATTCAGGGATTTGATTACCCAATTATTATGGCTATTATGCTACTTTCTTCTAGTCTTGTAATTATTGGGAATCTAGCTTCAGATATTTTATACAGCATTATCGATCCGAGAATAAAGGGAATGGGGGAATAAAAATTGGCAGGAGAGAAAAATAGGAAAAGTAATAAGCTTAAAGCAGAGCTAAAGCGGAATAAACCTGCCGCTTTTGCGTTAATTTTCCTGATCATCATTATCTTACTATCAATCTTTGCCTATTTATCACCATTTCCTCCTAACAAGGTAGATGTATTGAATGTTTTACAACAACCAAATGGCGAGCATTTATTTGGAACAGACGAACTTGGTCGTGATTATCTGACACGTGCTTTATATGGCGGCAGAGTTTCATTGACAGTTGGTATTTTAGCAATGTTAATTTCTACTAGTATCGGAGTATTGGTTGGAACCATTAGTGGTTACTTTGGAGGGCGAATGGATAACTTTTTGATGCGAACAGTTGATATCATTTCTTCCATTCCATGGATGATTTTAGTAACGGTAGTCAGTATTTATCTTAAACCAGGATTAGAAGCGATTATTTTAGTCATTGGACTCTTTACTTGGATGAGTACGGCAAGAATGGTTCGTGCGGAGACACTTTCAATCAAAGAACGAGAATATGTTCTATATGCAAAATCGTCAGGACAATCCATTAAAAAAATTATCTGGAAGCATATCATTCCGGCTGTTTTCCCTACTTTTATCGTTGCTTCAACGGTAAGTATCGCTAATGCTATCTTAATGGAGTCAGCATTGAGTTTTCTTGGACTAGGGATTCAGCAACCCTTATCGTCATGGGGCAGTATGCTTCAGAGTGCCCAAGGTCATTTAGGAGATGCACCGTATATGGCTATATTACCGGGACTTCTTATTGTATTAACCGTCTTTTCATTTAATAAACTAGGCGATTTCTTAAGAGCGGTAGTTGAACCAAAAACTAGCGGCAAATAGAAAGGAGGCAGAGTGTTTTGGATAGCAACATAGAAGAAAATAGTCATTTACTAGAAGTAAAAAATCTTCGGACATCCTTTTATAATGGGAAATCCAAATTGGAAGCTGTTCGGGGAATTGATTTTAGCGTCCAAAAGGGTGAAATTCTTGGAATAGTAGGTGAATCAGGAAGCGGCAAAAGTGTAATGGTTAAATCAATTCTTGGGATTATCCCATCAAATGCAGTGGTTGATGCGGGAGAAATTATTTTGGATGGAAAACATCTCGAAACTTTATCAAAGAGAGAAAAGGCAGCGATTAGAGGTCGAGATATTGCAATGATTTTCCAAGATCCAATGACCGCTCTAAATCCTTTGAAAAAAGCCGGCGAACACCTTATTGAGTTATTAGTAAGAGTCAGAGGGATGAAAAAGAAAGAAGCCAAGCAAGAAGCAATAGAGTTGCTTAGAATGGTAGGGATTCCTTCACCTGAAACAAGAGTGGATCAATACCCGCATGAATTTAGCGGTGGAATGCGCCAAAGGGTCCTAATTGCAATGGCACTAGCATGTAATCCTAAATTATTAATTGCTGATGAACCAACGACGGCGCTCGATGTAACCATTCAAGCACAAATTCTTGAATTGTTAAAGAAGCTACAAAAAGAAAACGATATGTCAGTCGTATTGATTACCCATGATTTAGGTGTGGTAGCGACCATTTGTAGCCGAATTTTAGTCATGTATGCTGGAATGGTTATGGAAGAGGGAATGGCGCATGATATCTTTTATTCCCCGAAACATCCCTATACTAAGGCATTGCTAAACTCGATCCCTAGAGTGGATGGAGAAAAAACGAGATTAAAGCCAATCCGTGGCACTGCTCCATCCCTTACAGATGTGACAAAGGGATGCCCTTTTGCTGAGCGCTGTGAGTTTGCATTCGATAAGTGTTTCACAGAGCAACCAGAATATAAAAGCTATTCGTCTACTCAAAGATCTAGGTG
>JAQSXG010000376.1 GCA_029256785.1 Neobacillus sp. | reverse complement strand
CCGGTTGGCCCGTCCAGTCTCTCTGTATTGTCTTTTACCACACCATCCCCGTTACCATCTAGTAGCGTATTTGACGCAAGTATATCATCATCACCCACCTTATGATAATCTCGAATTTGGTAAGTTACGCCAGTTGGATCACCGCTGTAAACTGCTCTTTGTTCATCAATATGAAAATGAGCAGTCCCATCAAGATTAAATTTAGTTGAGCTACTTCCAACATATACGCCATAGACAAAGCCTGGTGAATAATAGCTTACGGTAGCAGCATGAGCCTGTTCGCCTGAAGTAAATAATGATGTTGCAGTAATACCACCAACAAACAAAGCTGGTACAATGATTCCCTTTAAAAATTTGTTCAAAATAATCATTCCCCTCATAATTTTTTACTCCTCTTCTGGAGTCAAAGTGAGTCTACCACAATAAAAATGCAAATGTTGTCGAAACATGGAACCAATAGAAAGTATTAATCATTTAAGGTGATATAAAAAAGAAGTCTGTAGCGAGCGGACTTTTTTTACTCAAGGATCAGAAATAAGTTGTTACATTTTGTTTATTGTATTTTAGTAGTGGAAGATACTCCAATTTGTTTGATGTGGAATCATTATTCTAGACGTTTGTGATGGCAATAAACAATTGTAGAGCAGTAAAGAACTTTATTGTCACAAAAAATGAGGAAGTATGTTGAGTGAGGACTACGAGTAAACAACTAATTTTTAATATTATATCGTTTTCTAACGGAAGAATGCGGCTTGGCGCTTCTGTGAGTAAACAACTTTATTGTCACTGATCATCATTATAGATTTAAAATAAAGTTCGATTATTAATAAAAAAGTTTGATAAGAATGGCCTCTTGGAATCTTATGTCTCTAAGAGTGTTTATGGCAAAATAAAAGTACAGAGTTCGGCAGGGAATTTGTGCAGAACTTATCCGCATAAAAAATAGGCTTGCCAGCCCCTAAAGTAACCTCTACTGTTTGGATTGAGGATCTTAACAGTGGGAGGAAATGAAAGGATGCTAGCAATGCCTGAAATCAATTATATCAAGCACTTAAGAGAAAGCGAAGATTTATCGATTAATGAAATATCAAGAAAGACCGGCTGTAATTGGCGAACCGCCAAAAAATATGCAGATGGAGAGTCATCAGGTAACCAGCTTCAGTTTAAAAAACAAGGCATGATGTACGAAGATGGCTACGGAGAAATTGTTGATGACTGGATTGAGGAGGATCTTAAGCTTAAGAAAAAAGAGCGAAGAACCAACAAAAAAATTTATGAACAGCTTAGGGATGAATGGGATTTCCCCGGATCTTATCGAACGGTATGTGACTATATTCAAAGCCGGAAACCACAAATCAAAGAGGAAAAGAATCGAAGACATGAACGTCTTGAGCACCCTCCGGGTGAAGCACAAGTTGATTTTGGGACCATGACGGTAGTCAAAGAAAGTGCCTTTAAAGATATAAAACTGCTCATTCTCAGTTTTCCATACAGTAACGCAGGGCTGGGTTATCCTCTACCCAGCGAAAATACTGAGTGCTTTTTGGAAGGATTAAAGCAACTCTTCAAGCAAGCCGGAGGCGTGCCGACTCATCTGAGAATGGATAATTTGGCTGCAGCAGTCGTTTCCATGGGTAAAGGTGCGAAACGGACATACACAGAGGCTTTTAGTCGATTTAGAAATCATTACGGCTTTGAGGTGCAACCCTGCAATCCAGCCAGCGGTCATGAAAAAGGGAATGTCGAGAAGAAGGTGGGTTACACAAGAAATAATCTTTTTACAACTGCCCCATTGATGCAAGACTTCCCGCAATTGACCGCCTGGATTCAACAAGAAATGTGCAAGGATCGTGAACGGCTTCATTATGAAAAAGGGGAACGGATCGATGTGTTGTGGAAAGAGGATCAAAAGCATCTAAAACCGTTGCCCATAACCGATCTGCCGATCTTCGCGATAAAGTCTGCAAAACTCAATAAGTATGGTGAAATCATGATGGATGGTGAACGGTTTGTCATCCATAAGGCACGGATGAAACAAACACTCGTCATCAAAGCTGAATGGAATCGATTTATTTGTTTCACAAATGATGGCGAGATTGTGTATCAATCGGATCGTCCTTACATGAATACGACGCGAATCATTCCGTGGGATGATATTTTGAATGACTGGGAACAGAAACCGCGTTCTGTCCGTTATTCACGATTTTTTAAGTACCTGCCCAAAAACGTGCAAGCGTATCTGACGATACGCAAGGAAGAAATCAAATACCGCGTCAAGGGATTGAGAAAACTGTTAGAAAAGCATGATTTAGAGGAAATTCAGGCCATCTTATCTAGAGAAGAACGTTTGGAAAGGACGCCCCATGAACTTGGCATCCTTTTAGAGGCCAGCCAGTTTTCTTATCCCGACAAAATAGCGGAAAAACATACGCCTGGCATTCTGCTCAATTATGAGACCAATTTAGCCACCTATGATCAACGGCTTTGTCCTTCCCTGGAAGGAGGTGTCTCCTAATGACCGATTTAAAAGCGGTGTGTAAAACACTTCATCTTGCGCATCTCATCGACAACTTTGAAAGTGTCCTTTTCGAAAACAAAGAGCAGTTTTTAAGGGATTGCTTATTCATTGAAGTGCGTTCGAGACAAACGACAAAGATTGCACGGTTAATTAAAAAAGCCAAATTTAGGGAACTGAAATGGCTAAAAGACTATGAGTGGACGGAACAAATCAATTTACCAGCTACCGCAACAAAGAAGGACCTTTATGACCTTCGGTTTATCAAGCAAAAACAGAATTTACTTCTTCTGGGAACACCAGGTACAGGAAAAACTCATTTAGGAACTGCTTTAGGAATCAAAGCGTGTGAAATGGGGTACGACGTCCGTTTTTTCCGCGTCGCCGACTTGGTCGGTCAATTAGAGGAAGCGCTCAAAGCAGGAACACTCAGTCGACTGAAGCGACAAATAGAGAAATCAGATTTACTCATTCTCGATGAATTAGGTTACGTTCCGTTCCAAAAACAGGGTTCAGAATTATTGTTTCATATCATCGCAGATTGTTATGAACGCAAAAGTGTCATCGTGACCTCAAATTTGGAATTTGGTCAATGGAATCGAGTATTTGGGGATAATCGGCTCACTTCAGCTCTGGTGGACCGTTTGGTTCATCATGCTCATGTCATCGCGTTTACAGGAGAAAGTTACCGATTGAAAAATGCCCCCTCTTCCATAAAAACTGACACTGAAACTTAACGCTATTTAGGGTTGCAAGCCTATGTATTTTTCGCTGCAATTCTCTGCACTTTTTGCTTGCATAAAACATCTAAGAGGCCATTCTTTATTCTTCTGATATTTCAGGAGGTGAACCATTTGGGAAGACGTAGTAGACCTAACTCTGTTGATAAGAATCTAAAGGATGGCAGAGGTATGGGAATTGATTTGAATTATAAACCTTGGCTTAAAATTTAAGATTTCTCTTCCTCTGGCAGATCAACTCGTGTTGTACCGTAAATTGCTTCTTATATAAGTGATCAATCTTATTAGGTCCTGTGCAGCAACTTTTTATTTATCAACCGACCGTCACCCTGGTCGGCTGCTGGGCGCACGCACGGCGCAAATATTCTGAGACTTTAAAAAGCACTGCCGCCTTCGGCTCAATCAGCTGAAGGGACGGCTAAAGAAGAATTGGCCTTCTGTAACCAGCTTTACGCCATTGAACGTGAGATTCAACAAAAAACGGATCAAGAACGCTATCAAATTCGTCTCGAACGCCATCATTTACAGTGTAGTGGAAACGGCGAAGGAGAATGGGCTCAAACTGCTCAACTATCTGACTTATCTCTTCGAACAGCTTCCCAACATGGATGTGCAGGATCCTTACTTGACCGAATCCTGCCATGGTCTGATGTCTCCCGGAAAGCTGCCATACTTCTATAAAATAATATGAATCCCCAACTGAGCTTGATTCAGGTGGGGATTATTTATGCAAGGTGTCGATTGTTTGACGCTTACCGCAAAACAGAAACAAACCTTGAAGGCATTGGGGATTAAAGCACCTCAAAAGATCATTCAAATCGATGTAA
Source organism: Neobacillus sp. (assembly GCA_029256785.1). Taxonomy (GTDB): domain Bacteria; phylum Bacillota; class Bacilli; order Bacillales; family Cytobacillaceae; genus Neobacillus. The sequence continues at coordinate 971 of JAQSXG010000376.1, read as the reverse complement.
AATCATAGACACACGCAAGAAAAAATCGAAGGCCCGGAAAGGGGCATTGTCATGCCTTTTTTTCGGGCTTTTGTGTACCTAGAGCTGTCGAACTCGAGTTGAAGGAGCGTACCAGTATTGAATAAATAGATACAAACCATATTGTGCTATATACAAGATAAAGAGCTACTTTTATACTTTTGGGCAGCCACACAAAGACAAAACTCCACGATACGCCGTTGAATAGAATGTATGGAATTAGATATATTGCATAACTGAGTCCAGCTACAAAAATTAAGGATATAGTAAAAGCTAAAATACTTCTTTTACTTATATCTAATTTTCTTTCCTTTCTAAATATTTGTATTAATGCTTTGATAGTAAAGTATAGAGTAATAATAATTATTAAACCAGCAATGACAATAACTAAAACAGAGACATTATCTGTAGTTTTATTTATATCTTTTACGTCGGTATTATCCACTTTACTTTGAAGTATTTCATTAATTCCTTGTCCAATCTTTGCCACATATTCCGAATTAATATTTGCAAGTATCGCAACTCCAATTTTTTCTTCTGGTCTAAATACAATAAATGAAGAATAACTTGGATTATTCCCCCTATGAGAAATCTCTCCACTACCACTTTGGTATACAAACCATCCATCTGCATAGGATGATCCATCAGCTAAAGGAGGTGTTCTACGACTTGGCTGCTGTGAAATTTTGATCAAATTTTTACTGAAATTAGAATCACTGGAAGTTCCCAATTGAATCTTAAGCCATTTCCCTATATCTTCAGCATTAGATAAAATATATCCGGCTGGCTTATTCCCTCTGTAAACTGGAGCATCGTATATACTCGGTTTTAAAAAAGCGAGTTTGTACCCTTTTGTCATTGAATCATCGGTTACTTGTCCTCTATCTAGATATGTATTGTTTAAATGCATAGGTTTTAGAACAGAATCCTCTATATACTTTTCATAGGAACGA
>JAQSXG010000375.1 GCA_029256785.1 Neobacillus sp. | reverse complement strand
CTCTCCAAAATATATTAGCGGAATCAGAATTCGTACCAGCTAAGTTTCTACCACTTTTTACTAATGAAACCACTCCTGCTTGTCTTGTAATATCTATGTACTATTATATCTTAGAACTGATAGTAATAGTTTATTTTATAATAGAGGTAGCTCTACACGAATATCAATCTCATCGTTTTGTATCAATGCACTAGCATTGCCACCCATTTGTTCTGCTAACATTTTGACAATGGACAGACCCAATCCTGTAGTTTTGCCCCTAGCCTTATCTGCCGTATAAAATCGATCAAACAAACGCTTTGCATCTATTTCATTCTCTTTATTCAAAGGATTTGCAAATGAAATAATCGCATACTCTTTCGCCATAATACGTACTGTAATATCCCCACTCGAATGTGCAATACAGTTTCGTATTAGATTTTGAATAATCCTTGTTGCCATTTCCCTATCTACAAGAACAAAGACCGAAGCTGTTTCCTCGAAATGAACCTCTAGATTGTTTTCCTCAAAACTGCTAATGGATTCCGCAAGGCATTCTGTCACAAGATTCGTCAGATTAATTCGCTCAAGATTGTACTTTAAGTCCGCATTTACCAAGTAGGAATATTCAAAAAAATGTTCAATCAAACCACCTAATTCGTCAGTGTGCTTCTGCGCAATTTCAAGTTTTTGAAGTTGATCTCCCGAAAGCATATCTTTTTTCATAAGTTGTTGATAACCCTTAATTGCAGTAAGAGGAGTTCTCAAATCATGGGAGATATTTGCAATCATCTCCTTAAAACGCTTTTCCTCACGAATGCCTTCAAGGCGGAGAATTTCCTCCGCCTTCAGACATTTATTAATATTTATAGCCAACGTATTAAGTTCCTTGTTGATCAGTTCCAGACTGATTGGCTGACGTGTATGTTCGGTTAAGCGTTTCGTCAACTGCTGATTAATATTACGCAATTGTAACTGTAAAAAGACGATATACGAGACGAATATTATAATTAAGATGCTTAAAATACCAATCACAATTGCCAACATTATCACCGCCTTTCCGTTACTTGATTTCCGCTTTTCTAAATGCAAAATACGTAATAGCTATCATAACAATTATAAATAATAAACTAGCAGAGATAGCTCCTAGGATGTCTCCTATTCCTGAACTTAAAGTCAGAAAAGCGTAATTGCCCCCATAGGGTGTAGCGGCGATTATAATTTCAAATACCGGAGAGCTATCTTTCAATCCTATTAATTGAGCGCTAAGAATGGAAACGCCATAATTTATTGCGACAACAAGGACTGGTTTCTTAAGCACAAGCGCAAGGGGTATACAGATACTTAGTTGTGCCATAGTTACAATAATCAGACTTAACATAACAACAAAAAGCTTCCATCCCTCTGATAATGTAATGACTGTACCTGCATCAGTTGTTAATAGATGCAGGAAGCTCACTGCTACGGATCCCAAGCTGAACTCCGAACCTATACCAAGTGCAATCCCTGTGATAATAACATAGGGAAGAAGCGTTAAAAATATTGCGAAGAAAAATGTGATTACCTTACTAATAATAACGGAAACTCTGCTATTTCCACTTGTTATAGCATCATGTATCGTCTTATTATCAAAATCCCCACAGATAAAAATACCTGCAATAACTGCGCCTAAAATACTTATCATGCTTGCATCAGAGAACAAGAATCCAATTCCGGTCATACTGGCATCAAGCTTACCCTGTGGTATCAGATATGCTATCATTGCCATAAGTACCGAACTTACAGTTGCGATCCCAATTACTATCTTAATTGCCATTGACTTACGCAGTTTAAACAAATCAGCCAAAATCAAATTAATCATTCTTGCCACCTCCAACAATTGAAATAAAGTAATCTTCCAGCGTATCACCCTCATTGGAAAGATTAATAATCATAATCCCATTTTCATAGAGGACTCGTGATACTTTTTCTTTTTCGTCCAGATAATCATACAATCTAACAGTTTTATCCGGCATAACGTTGTAGTTGGTTGTATTCAATTTCATTTCCAAAATGCCGACTAATTTTTCCGGTTGATCGCAACTAATAAGAAGGTGGCGCTTACATAATTCCTCCAGTCCAGCAAGGGGTAACGTCTGCTTGATTTCACCTTTGTGTATGATTATATAGTCTGTCGCAGTTTGATACAGTTCCGGTAGATTATGACTAGAAATTAGTATTGTCATATGTCGTTCTTCACATAGCTTTTTAAGTAGTTTACGCACTTCAACTACGCCTATGGGATCAAGTCCATTGATTGGCTCATCCAGAATAAGCAATTCAGGATTGCCAAGCAGTGCAACAGCTATTCCTAAGCGTTGCTTCATACCCAGTGAAAAATTTTTAGTTTTCTTTTTACCAGTACCGTCAAGACCAATAAGTGTTAGCAATTCATCCTCAACTTCCTTATTCGGGATTCCGCGCATTATTCTGTGGAGTTTGAGGTTTTCTTTCGCTGTCATATTTGGAGCAAGACTTGGATATTCAATCATACAGCCAATCCTTTTTCGCTCAATCTGTAACTCCTTATCACCGGTATGACCAAAGAGCTCGATGCTCCCACTTGAAGGGAAGCTGAGCCCTGCAACAATCCGCATTAATGTACTTTTGCCTGCCCCATTCTGCCCAATTAAGCCATATACTTTACCAGCTTCCAATGATAATGACACATTCTTTAATGCATTGGCGCCATGAAAGCTTTTTGTTAAACCATTTGTTTGTAATATATATTTACTCATTTTTGTTCACCTATCCTTTCTATTGATAAGTGTAATGTACAAAGGTTTAGAAAAGGTTAAGAGAAACAAGAAAAATGTCAGGAAAGAGATAATTCATGACAAATAAATTTCCGTACTAAATCTCTGTCATTCCTATGCATTTGAATCTTTGTATAACCGATACCCCAATCCCCATACTGTTTCAATATAATCAACATCTGGATTTGCTTTCTTTAATTTACTACGCAAATTGCTGATATGGGTTTTTATTGCATTGTCATCCTCAAAATATTCATCTTGCCAAATGGATTTATACAAATTTTCTTTCGTAAAAACCTTGCCACGGTATTTAATTAACATTTCTAATATCATAAATTCTTTGGCAGTCAACTCGAGTTCATTATCATTGATGGATACTCGCTTAGTGCTTTCATTAAGCAGCATATCTTTATAACAAAACACTTTACTTTCCTGCTCTTGTTTATGAGAACGCCGCAGATTAGCTTCTACCCGTGCCACTACTTCACCCAAATCAAAAGGTTTCGTAATATAGTCATCTGCACCTAATTTTAAAAGATCTATTTTTGTCCCAATCATATCTTTCGCTGAAATTATAATAACAGGGGTTTGTGAAAAGCTTCGTATTTCTTTCAGTACTTCATCCCCGCTTTTGTATGGTAGCATGATATCAAGTAAAACCAAGTCATATGTTCCATTTTTTATCAGATTCAAACCTTCTATACCGGTGTAGGCTGTTTGCACCTTATAGCCTGCATCGGACACTGCTTCTGCTAACATCAAGCAAACATCCTTGTTATCTTCCACTATCAAAATCGTATCCACTTTTATCACCGAGCCTCTCTATTCGATTATCTTTAGAACACCTGTCTGTAGACTTTTTTGCGTCCTTCGGAATACCCCTATTATATACTATTTTAAACGGTTAAAAGTATATTAGCAAGTTCAAACAAATAATAGCAAGGCCAAAAGAACAAATACCAGAAATTTTGAGCCTATCCACTCTGTAGCATCAATTAAATTCTATTCTCATAATATACCCCCTCATTGGCAGGTATTATAGGTCAATACTTTCCCAATGTATTCAACTAATTCATGGGTGCACACATTAATTTGTTTCATAGAATCCCTGTCACGTAATGTTACAGTCCCATTGTCTAACGTATTATCATCCACTGTGATAGCAAATGGTGTTCCTATCACATCTCCCCTTCGATAGCGCTTTCCAATATTACCTGCGTCATCATAGGTAACCATGAAGTACTTTTTCAACATATGATATAGTTCCAACGCCTTTTCGCTATGACGCTTTTTTATTAATGGCAATATATTCACTTTAATTGGTGCCAACATCGGGTTGATTTTAAGCACTTGCCTAGCTTCCCCATTCTCTAATTCTTCCTCCTCTAATGCTTCAAACATAACCGCTAAGAAGGTTCTGTCAAGGCCATAGGTAGATTCTACAATGTATGGAATATATTTTTCATGGGTTTGCTCATCAAAATAATCCATACTCTTTCCTGAATACTCCTGATGTCTCGTTAAATCAAAGTCAGTTCTATTATGTGTTCCGTTAATTTCTCCCCATCCAAATGGAAATAAATATTCTATATCACAGGCTGCTTTTGCATAGTGAGCTAATTTTTCGTGATCATGATATCTTAATTTCTCTTTTGTCAATCCAAGGAACTTAAAAAACTCAATGCCATACTCCTTATAATATTCATACAGATCCTCGTCATCTCCCTCTTTACAGAAAGTTTGAAATTCCATTTGTTCAAATTCTATTGTTCGGAAGGTGAAATTACCGGGAGTTATTTCATTTCGAAATGCTTTCCCAATTTGCCCTATACTAAAGGGAAGTTTTGTTCTCATTGTTCGCAATACGTTCAGATAATTCACATACTCTCCCTGCGCATTCTCAGGTCTTAGGTAAATATTGTTTGTATTACTTTGGGTTACTCCACGTTGTGTTGCAAACATTAGATTAAACTGCCTGATATTTGTAAAATTGGATTTCCCACATTTCGGACAAGGTACCTTTCGATCCATAATAAACTTTAGCATGGTATCCTGTGTCATAGCATCTGCATTGATAGCAGAATCAAATGTGTTCACCAAATTGTCTGCGCGGTGTCTGGTTTTACATTCCTTGCAATCGAGTAATGGATCAGTAAAGCTTGACAGATGTCCGCTTGCTTCCCAGACGGTGGGATTCATTAATATATCGGAATCTATCTCATAACTATTATCACGGCTTTGGATAAAATAATATCTCCAGGCATCTTTCAGGTTATTTTTTAACCTTGT
>JAQSXG010000374.1 GCA_029256785.1 Neobacillus sp. | reverse complement strand
TCTTCTAGAATCCAATACACTACTATAGCAGCGAGTAATGCTAATATGGAGCTACAAATAATTACGAAATGCCAATTTAATGAAGAAAAAAACATAACAACAAAATGGGGTAAAGATGACCCGAGGGTTAATGCAGCTATTAAGATACCAATAGCAAGCCCTCGTTTTTTTGGAAACCATTGTGATAATATTTTCACAGCGATCGGGTATACTCCAGCAAGAGTTATCCCAGTTAATATCCTAAGTAAGATACCGAAAAAAGCATGATCGACTTGTATTAATAAGCCATTTAGTATTGCTCCGAGAAACGCTGAAACGGCAAATATTGTTCGAGGATTATAACGGTCTGCAATCCCAAAAGAGGAACTTAAAAATGCTCCTATTACAAATCCGATTGGAACAGAAGAAGACAGCCATGCTTCTGAATTGGGGCTAAGATTCCAACCATGGATGGTGCCAGGCACTTTTTTATTGTTTAAATTCAATTGGTTACTATCAGTTCTTAGGCTCTGCCGAAATTGTGTCACACCCGTTGAATATTGCAAACCTTTGGAAACAACTGTTCAAAGCTGTTCGCAATTGTGTTGTTTGCTTCACACCGTTCTCGTACCAGATGTTTTTAACAACGAGTGTTCCAGTTTTTTTCTCCGCGATAATCTCAGCTCGTCCAATGAAGCTCTCTCCATATAATAGAGGCAGCACATAATAGCCGTAGTTTCGTTTGATTGCAGGCGTGTAAATCTCCCAGGTGTAATCAAAGTCAAACAATTCGTTTATAAGTTTTCTGTCCCATATTAAATTATCTAGTGGGGCAATAAGCTCGCAACGCAATTTTGGCTCCTGATTTTGAAGAACCGCTTCAATAAGCAATACATCCTCCGCGAGGCAGTACAGCATATCCTTCATTTGATCCACTGCAACAGCAACAATGCGAGCTTCGTGTAATAGCTGACGGAAAACCTCTTTGCGCTGTGCTGCTTTCATCCCCCATATATTCAACCATGCATCTGACGCACGATTCCATAAGAGACCAACCGAGCCGATTCGACGTAGTACCCGCCACTTATGATGCTCAAGCTCATCTTCCAACGGCTCTGATGCATTAAGCAGACTTGGCTGTATGTGCTTCTTGGCTATATCGTAATATTTACGCGTTCCTTTTTTATGATGGATAATCAACTCACCCGTCGAATACATTTGTTCCAGCACTGATCGAGATGAATTGTTTCCACTGCTCCAGTGGATGGCCGATTGCCAAGAGAAATCTCCATCCAATTTTAAATCATCCGAACTTAGTGCACCGTGATTTTGGATATGAGTCCGCACTTGCTCTGACAACACTTCCATTTCAGGATAGCGTTCGGCATTTTGTCGGGCGGCCTGTCTGTATCGTTCAAAATACGGCCAGTCTTCAACAGGGATAATGGCCAGGTTCTTGTCAGGATAGTCGACAAGGCATCTATCTTCATACAGCAAATCGGCGAGCATTCCCTTAGTAAATCCTTTGATTCGCGACTGTAACACTAATTCGGCATTTTTTCCGCAAACATCGATGGGGTCGTATTGGATGCAGCTAACCTGCCGAGCAAAGTCCAACACGCCTTGCTTCCCATTAAATTTATATTCGCCCAAAAGTCCATGCTTCAACAACAGAAATTGCCGTGCCTGGCGGTTTGTTAATTGGATCATGTTCAAACCTACCTCTATTTTAGATTTTTTTATTACAGTGGAAGATGGAGGGGAAAATAGTTTATTAAGGACTCCTTTACTTCAAAAACGAATGCATAAAAAGCATCTCCATGGGATAGGTACTCCTTCTTTTCATCCATCCACCATACACTATAAGCATAACAATCCAAAATGGTAAGATCAAAAAGAACGAGTAATTTAAAAAGACCTTTGTTTATATACACCCACCTTTATGGCTAAAAACGTCTAAGAGGTTTCAAAGGTTACTCAGATTATTAGTAAACAATCCTTCCTTAATAAATTCAACAAGAAAAACTTGTTTTGTAGAGGCTGGGTTTAACGAATCAGACGCCCAGATGCTAATTCTGGGCGTTTTTGTTAATCCATCACAACAAAATCCCCTTTTTTGATTTGATTCTTTGCAAACCATCCAAGATTGACCTCAAGAGTATAGTGATAATAAATTTTCGGATCATAAGTTGGACAATCATCCTCTTTGCATGGCACCATATCTACTATTTTTAAAATTTTTCCATTTGAATCAAGAAAAGCAATAGAGAGAGGAATAAAGGTGTTTTTCATCCAAAAACCGCCATACGTTTTTTGCGAAAACACAAAAAGCATCCCCTGATTTATGGGTAAATCCTCAACAAACATTAAGCCCTTATCTCGCTTCTTTGGAGTATCTGCCACGTGAACGGTTAAATTAAATGTCTTTTCTCCATTCGTTACTTTCACTAATTTTGTCTCGATAGGTTCTTCTGTTGTACATTCCTCCTCAGGGATCATCTTTACTTGTTTCCACCTACCATTGCTTCTTTTCCTAAATTGAGCAATTTCTACGTCGGTTCCATTGGTTAATGTAACGAACATAAAACAATAATCTCTACCATCTTTCCCATGAAAGGAGATATATTTTACGAATCCATTTTTTACAGTTGGGTACATATAGTGAATTAAATGACACCAATTTCCATATTTCACTCCTATCACATCTAGCCCATCATGGTCCCACCCATGATACGGTGCGCATAAAAAGTCTTCTTCTATTTTAGTCAAATCTGAAATCCGAAAACCATCTTGTTCATAAACAAGCTCAATAAATCCATATGAATAGCCAAAATACTCAGCTTTTTTCTCGATCGACCCCTCAATGGTTTCGATCTCATAGAAAAACCTTGGTCCTCTTTTTCCATCAGGTACTCGGATCAGCTTTATTAAACTTGTATGCCCAATCCCAGCAAACGAATGGAAATATTCCTCATAGCTTACTATATTTTGATACTCTTGAGAGAGAAAATTATAGGCAATGGGAAAGGGTGTACGAGCCTGACCTACGGTACCGCAACTTCTCCCTCCTATATTTTCTGCTTCAAGGAGAATACTAAAATAGTTTATTAGTGTATCTTCTGGGGTCCTCGTCAGTTCATAAGGTAATTGGATTTGGTCATAAGTTTTTTCGAAAAAAAGTGAGTAGAATTCGGAATGGTCAAATCTTAAATTTAAAGCTTTCAAGCAAGATGGACGAAAGTATTTTTGATGATAAGCAGTCATGTCGCCCCTGTTTCGTTTGTGCATATTCATCACCCTAATTTTTAGTTTATGGGTGATGGAAGGAAAGGTGAGAGACAAGGAAATAATCGTTTTCCCAACTATAGATCCCTGTTTAATCCTTTTTACCTCCCCCTCTTATACCAGCCAGCTATCGCCGGGAAACTCTCAAATTCTTTCCTCATGTCCCGAAATGAAATCGTATCCTTTCCTCTATCAAGCTGGAAATCTAACGAATATTCGTGACAGTTCAATGGAGTATGATGGAAGGTTTTTTTATAGAATTGGATTGCCTCTTGTTTGGTGAGAGCAAAGATAAAGTAAAAATCATTCTCGCTCATTTTCAGTGAGAAAATACGTACTTTATGAATACCTAATACATTGCTTTGAATCAATTCCTTTACTTTCTGATGGTCTACTTGTTCAAAGTCTATATCATCCAAATCGTCATCTAATGAAATTTTTCGCTCTTCCAGTAAATGATACATATAGTGGGCCAACACCAATTCTTCAAAACGTAAACAATCCGAGTAAAATTCTTTTACCAACATGTGATAACACCTCGAAATTAGATTATTTTATCTTCTGTGGCTTCGTACTTTATGGATAATTAAGCTTATACAAAAGTAATACTCTGTTCCTTTTGATCCTCAATCTTTCCTGAATGCTCTTTGTAATTCACAAAAATGGTTCCAACTGGACCATTGCGGTTTTTTGAGACATTGATTTCCAGAAAATGATTTTGAGTCTCCTTTTCATAGTACGATTCACGAAACAAGAACAAAATGACGTCGGCATCCTGTTCAACACTGCCCGATTCCCGAATATCAGACATCATCGGCCGTTTATTGGCTCTTGATTCCACCGCTCAGTTCAGCTGAGCCAAACATATGACGGGGCAATTAAAATCCTTTGCCATCGTTTTTAGAGACTTGGATATTTCCGTCACTTGTGAATGAGCATTCCCACCATAAAATTGGCTGGAATGGATCAGTGTTAAATAATCGATAAAAAGAATCGGTTTTCTGGATGGGAATTGCTGCATCATTTTGCGCGTTTTCGCTCTCATTTCGGCAACCGTTTGTCCCGCTCCGTCAAAAATTTGCATGTGGGTTTCATTTAGATCGCCAATCACATCAGACCAATTATCCTTTTGACTTTGACTGAGCATTCTTTTCGGATCGCGCATTTTCGCACGATTAATGCCTCCTGTCGAAGCAATTAATCGGCTTGTTATCAGTCGTTGGGGCATTTCCAAGGAAAATACAAGTGGCAAATAACCAGCCCATCCTGACATTTTTGCAAAATGAAGCATTACATCCGTTTTTCCCATCGATGGCCTTGCCGCAAGAATTGTCACTTCCCCATCCTGAAAGCCACCCGTCAAATCGTCGAGCTTTTTTATCCCGGTTGGTGCACTTTTTAACGCTATCTTGTCTTCCCAGGGTGCTTCATAGATAGCTGACAACGCTTGGTGTAGAGATGTGTGATCCTCCAGCTTCAACTGGTTAATTTTATCCAATTCAGCAAGAACTTTAGCAATCTCCCAATCATTTACGGCTGCAACGGTCAGGATGTTTCTCTTTTCCCGTTCCTTCCACTGATCAAGAATGAGCTTCTCCATTCCGTCAAATTTCTCCACATCCGCATACGCCAACAACTCAGATAAATAAGACATTCCACCATATGATTCAAGGTTAGGTAAGGTGGTCAGACTGATAAAATCAATATTCTTACCCACTCGGTTATACTCCACCATTCTTCGCATTAATTCTTTATGCCTTGTGCTTTCGAGCTGATCCGGTTGAACCACTGTATCCTTCAGCAAATACTCCGCCTTCATC
>JAQSXG010000373.1 GCA_029256785.1 Neobacillus sp. | reverse complement strand
ATTGCATCTATTATTAAAACCTTTCGAATGACTCTAACACCAAAAATCTGTTAGGTGGTTAGACATCCTCATAAGTATGAGCATTGAAGATATTTGTCGATGCATTGCAGCTAATTTGCAAAGCATCCCTTTGGTTCTAAGACTCTATTTATACATTATAAAACATTATACCCAATGCTTGAATAACCCCAGATGCCCAGATTTCAATGTTAACTAACAATCGGTACCCAAATAGACAGTCCACATTAAGTACATAAGAATACCCAACTGAATATGAAGATTGTTCATGTTTCGGTTGGGTGATTTTTGATTTTATTAATTCTCTCCAGGAAATAGAATTGCCAGAATAATTACTTCGTTATCATTTCGACTAAAGTAAATCCTAAATTTCTTAACCACAATTCTAGAAATCCCTTTATACTCTCCGTATTCCTCAGTATATGTTTTGCTTAATACTTCATTGTTAAATAGATCCTCTGTTTCCAATACAAGTTGAGTAATAAAATCAAAAGTTTCCTCTGGCGTAAATTTCGGACTTCTAAATTGAATTAGCTTTTCCCTTACCTTTGGAGGCCAAATAATATTTCTCGAATACATCAGACGAAATCCTTAGGTGTTAGTGATTTTATTAGCTCAGACGTAGACATTCCAAGTCCTTTCTTATATTGCTTCTGGCTTTCGTTTATCATTATTTCGAGTTCTGGATTTGCATCAACGTCAGATTTTATTGAATGTTCATCTTCTTCTTGGAGAACAAGAGTAAATCTTCCTTTCCCTGGAATAGAGAACTGAACAACGGAGTTATCCCGATCCATGCTCTGAATGTATTTCATGAGTTCTTCAGAAAAATGAACTTTTCCCAAGTAAAAACACCACCTGTTTTCGATAACTTTTTTTACATCATAACATAGCCTTATTCGTGCACGAAACGTTGTTGTATTTATGAGTGTCTCAAATTTATTATACGCAACTTGGATGATACACCTAGATGATAACCATTGTATTAATGAATTAAACAAAAGCTATTGTCCTCAAATCAGACCTCATGCTCTCTTCACTGGTACTTAACTTAAAATCTCTTTTGCCTCTTCCTTCATTTCCTTGAATCGTTCATTTAAAGATTTTAGAATTGTGCCGTCGGCAGTAAAATGCCTCACAATGGCCTGCAATTCGCATCTGTTGAATTTGCCCTGGTCATGAATTTTATATCCCCTGCCGTTAAGTTTAAACCTTATCATAAAACTGTCAGCTTTCCTGCTTTCTCTCGGATAAACTTGAACAAAATTTAAAACTGCCTCATTGCATGTACATTCTGGATTCATACAATATGAGTCAGCGACCAAAAATAACTTTCCACTGTAATCTAATTCAAAATAATCTGTGTTTTGATTGGGGAAAACCTCTGAATAACAAACACTGATGCCTCTAGCAATCTTACTCAGAACTGTATTCATAATACATCTCCTTTATTAATCTCTTGATATAACAGGCATTGTTCCCATTTATCCAAGTTATTAAATTTTAGTATTTTAGCAAGAAGTTATTATAAGACGGCATGATAGTGGGTTTTAAATGATGGGAGTTAAAGGGGAAGTTTGCAGATTTAATAGAAAGGAATCTAAATTCCAAAAATATTTATTACCGTTTTGACATTTTTCTACCTCCTTTCCGAGAAAATTATATCACACTACATTTTCACAGTAATTTCCTCTATTCTAAATATTTTCTACAATCATGTGAACAGTATATTTCTACTCTGCTATTTTGAAAAAATCATGGCAGGAAATTGCTACTATTTGTGGAATATGAAGAATGATCTCCATCCCTTTTTGTATTAAGCCTATCGGAAACGGGAACGTTTGTCGTGAGCGGACACAGAATTCCTTATTTCCTCCATTATCCTCTATTTATTTTTTTCAAGGACATAAAATCCGTTATTTGCTTTAAAAGGAGTAAAATTTGGTGTTTTTTTCATGAATAAAGGATTCAATGTCCATTTCCCTTTGATTTATCTTTAATATTAGACAGATAAAGGAACCTATGTCCGAAAAAACCCCATGCCATACCTCTTTCAAATACAGATTAACCATACCTACCAATATACCAATCAACTTACCTCCCACCCATTCATAATTTAATTATTCATATATCACTTGTACCAGTATTTATTCGTATTCAATTTAGCATCTAATAATCGAAAAGGATGGAATTGTAATGGTAGAAAGATTCGAGCAAAAATACGAAGAATGGCTTAAAGAAAAAATTTCCGAAGAGAAAAATCATAAGAGACGCGAAATTCTAGAAAAGGGGTTAGGGCACGGGACAGTTGAATTCCTTCGGAAGATATGGTTTCCTGCGGTAGGCAATTTTGATTATTTATATCCTGAGTGGGAGGTCCGAGATTTCAACAACGGTTATCGTTACTTAGATCTTGCCTATAGGCCCGATGATTGTATGGGCTGTATTGAAATTCAAGGGTATGGACCTCACGCAAGAGATCTTGATGTTAGACGGTTTAAGGATTTATGCTGGCGTCATTCCTTATTAGCCCTTGAGGGATGGACCATTTTACCCATTGCATATTTATCTATCGTAGATGAACCAAAGCAATGTCAACAACTTGTACTTGCTTTCATTGGAAAATTCATCGCTATAGATACTCCTTCACAATTATCTTGTGTTGAGGCAGAGATAATACGTTTTGGACGCAGGATACTCCGACCATTTACTCCTCTCGAAATTGCTACTCACTTACGGATTAGTGACCGCCATGCGAGACGTATTTTACATAGGCTAGTAAACTCAGAACTGCTTTGGGTAGCAAGCGGTAATGAGCGGATCAGGACATACAAAATAAGATAAGGGTATTTTTGAGGACACTGGTTCCTCTATTTTAATCATAATATAGGATTTTAGTAGTTATGCGGACATAGGATTCGTTATTCGCCCATAAAAATGCAAAACGACATCTTTTTATCCAAAATAAAGGATCCAATGTCCGTATAGTTCATAAAAATAGTATTTTTCATATAAATAAGGGATTCAATGTCCGCACAAAGGCGCCTTGATATATTTATATCAAAGCGACTTTATGTATAAATGGAACTTACGTGTCCCCTTCCTATTTTTAATTCATGTATTTTTTGAGCGTACCGCGTTCGACCTGCTAACCTCTACGTTGTCAACTTCAAAGCCTTAATTACAGACTGACTTTCGAGATCCCATAGCTCAATTTGTCCATTTTCATAGAGTGCAACGGAACTAGAGCCGTCTTTTGGTATAGTAGTGCTTCCTGGATTAAGTAGGATGACTCCATCTTGTTCCTTCAGCACCTTGACGTGTGTATGTCCGGATACAACAACCTGGCAACCGAGTTCTTTAGCTGTTTGAATTCGCTCCTCTTCCGTTTCTTCATATCCATGGACAAGATAAAACCGGTAGTTATCAAAAGTGACCACTCTTGATTTTGTTGAAAGGTCTTTTTCCAAAACCATCTCATCAACATCTGCATCACAATTTCCTCGCACATAGATAATATCCGTGCGATTCTTTAATAACTCCACTAATTTTTTCGGATTATAGGTTGCAGGAATATCATTTCTTGGACCATGATAAAGCACATCCCCTATATGGCAAATTTGATGACAATCTTTTAGCAATTCAAGAGCCAGGACTGTATTTTCAAATCCTCCGTGTGTATCACTCATAAACCCTAATTTCATTTGTTGATTCCTCGCAATCAGTGGTTAGGTACCCCAATTTTTCTACAATCATAAATGTTTTTTGATATTGATTCAATAGTGGTTCACAGGTTTATATTTTTTCTAATCGATCTGGTCATGGCATTCTTTTGTCTTTTGAGGATTACTCACAGGGAAGATTTTGCTGAAGGAATGAAGAATGAAACGGAAAGAGGCTTTTAAATTCGCAATCGAAGAAGCATGAACTGTGTCATTTACGTTCTACATTTCTTTCAGAGGCGATTATCCCTTCTATTTGCAGCATGACGGAAAGAACGTGTAGAAAAGCTTCGTGCATAGTAGAGTTTTTTAGATGCTTATAATAGTGGTAGTGTAGGCAACTGGCCATCGCTTCCCTAGCTTCATAATCGAAATGATAAAAATCAACGATTGGAAAATATAAGTCGCCACCTAAAGGGAGTAGCGTCCCAACTGCAAGTTCCCCATTTTTAGGTGAAATAGCATTCGGGTCACATACGATGATAGAAAGTGGTTTTTCAGTCAAAATATCGACTGCAGCAAAGCAACGATCATTAAATTGATGACCAATAAAATAAAATTTAGGGACTGCCTTATCACATTCCCTGAGCCAAGAGGTTATTAAAGGCCTGTTTCTGAAACGAGTGAAATTTTCAAAAATATAATCTTCTATGCAACTGTTTCGATTATTCCCTCCTGAATAACATAATACTTTCCACCAAAACAAATTGTCGAGCAAACTCTGCCTTTTACCTACCTTTAAACTATGTTCTTCTAAAAATTCTTGTAAAATTGAAAGGTTTTCATCGTCATAATACTGATTTATTGCATACATCATGAAATCCCGAAACACTACGTTTACCATTTCTTCGGATAATTTTTCAGAAACAGGATAATCCTTTCGAAATTTTTTTGCCTTCATGTCTGTTTGAACCATTGAGAACAGATTTTCAGTAGCTTTTTGTTTTTTCATCCTATCATTCCTTTTCAAAAATAGTGGGAAACTGTATTAAAAGTCATGAAGACATAGATGTGCCATTTGAGATGTATTTTGAATTGGGGGTGGACCATAACAAGGAAAATTCAAGAAGAGTACGTTTGAAAATGAGGTAACGAGATTAAATAGCTGATTATTGAGGTAAATCAGAAGGTTTTTGGAAACAGGGGTTCCAACATTGATTTTATTATAACAAATCTATTTTTATCAAAGGTTATCATTTTTTCGTATTCACAAAATTGTAAGGATTCTATTTTTTAAATTAAAATAAGAAGCAGAGGACCCTGTCCACTGCTCCTCTCTACTTTAGGATAAAATACTTGTACAAAGTGGTTGCCAACTTCACGTTCAAGCCTGTACGGTTCAATC
>JAQSXG010000372.1 GCA_029256785.1 Neobacillus sp. | reverse complement strand
ACATAATTTCGAATGGTTTGCAGGAGAAAACTTTTGCCGCTGCCGTATTTCCCTACAACAAAGCGAAACGACGCTCCACCATCTGCAATAATGTCAACATCGTGTAAAAGAGCATTGATTTCGGTTTCTCTGCCTACTGTGATATAAGGAAGGCCGATTCTTGGCACAACTCCGCCCTTCAGTGAGTTTATAATTACAGTTGATATTCTTTTCGGAATTTTTACCATTACGCGATCCTCTCTGTTACATAAGGGACGATTCTTTTGTTCATTGGCAGAAAAAAAGAGCCATCCCCAGGTCACACATGTCACAAAATAATTTCTTTCAATTCAGCCTCATAATCTTCAATCAATTCCGGCTTTTCACCCTCAAAAATGAGCACCATATCGCTGAAGATATCAAAAAGCTTTTCATTTATGGAATCAACGAGTACGGAAAGCATAAGCCCGTTTGATTTTACCAAATCACTATAATCTTTACCACATAACAGACATTTCATAAACTCATATTCTATCTTGCTTAAGTTTGCAGCATCTGCAGGGGCTGCTGATTCTGTCTTGGATACAGACATTGCATCAGGAACCGGCTTTGTATCTGCTGCAGGCTCAGAGATCGTTACTTCCTCAGAATCTTCAACAATCAGCTTATTTTGCGTCTCAAGGGCAGTTTTTCTGATCGTCTGCAGCTTTGAAATGTCAATTTCAATTTTGGGTACAGCCTTTTTCTTCTTATCTTCTAATAAGCCCCTTATTACTTTCTGGATAATTTCCTGATAAACCTTTTTGACCTTGTCCACTTTCAAGGTAGATTTAAAATCATATTCCTGCCTCATTAAGAAGTCAATTGTTTTCAAGAGTTCACCGATATCTTTGTTCTTATCTTTTTGAAAGATAAATCTTTCATAGGTCCATTTTCCATCTTTACATCTATATTTACAAATAGCGTTTATTTCATAAACGCAGTCTTTGTGCCTCTCATGACTATAAAATACGGCCGAGTTAAACATCACGTACGAATTGGTTACTATTTTTCCGAAGAACTTTTCGCATATGCTGTTTTTACGGTTTTTATGATAGTACTCTGTAAGCTCAGCAAAAACATGATACACTACATGCTCAACATCATCTGAATATAATTTGTAAAATCTCGAATTATCAAGCTGATAGGATGATAAGGAATTCATCGCAGAAAAAACTTCACCTGCACTATGAGAATGACAATTGATCAGGGTTAAAACCGCGTGATCGAAATGAATGTCTGTAAAATCATCAAGCAAATGTTTTTCCAGACCATTATAGATTACATAGTCTTTTAGCCAAAGCTTAATATAATGGTTAATCTTAAGATCAATATCCTTATAATTCTGCCAGAAGTTCTTAATCTTATAAAAACCTTCCTCAGCAGAACTGACGCCGATTTGCATTAATAGTTCATAAATATAAACAAAAACAAAAGAAAGTGACGTTTTTTCTATGATACCGTCACGAACTTTGGTTCTCCATGAAAAATATCCACGTAATTGCTGGTCAGTCATATACCGGTAGGTTGGATAATAGCTTTGAAATTCACCGTGATACTGGTAGTCATCCATATGATCTTCCATGAATTTCCCTTGTTCATAAAAGATTTGTGCTGCATCTGCTGCATAAAAAACAGGGCTTGATTTTACTAAATTCCTCATTTCACGATACTTTGGCGGCGTAAAATTAGCCATTTGTGCTGCTGTTTTAAGGATCGGCTCATCCCTGTATGTTTTCGACACAGTAGAATCATTATTTGTAAACTTGTTATTGATTGTTTTGATCAGATTCTGAATATCAGCCATATGACACCACCTTCGCACATAATTATATCATAAGTGCAAACCGTTGCTCCGGTTTGCTACACACCGATACAATGAATGCCTTATCAAGCAAATTGAGTGAATTTGCTTCCCTGATTCGCATTTATTATATCAAAGTGGTGTTGACTTGACAATTTGATATTGAACAAGCAGGCTGCTATCACAATTCAAAGAAAAGCAAGTATCCCTCAAAAGGCGAATACTTGCTCACAAGATTGATCCCTAACGTATTGATGGTTTACGGTTACTTTACGCAGGCACTGGTTCACGACCGCTTTCTTTTTTGTGCCATACAATTGCCAATAAAACGAGGAACGATATTAATAATATTATCAGTAACCTGACCTCAAAAGAAAAGATTGGCCCCCCAAACAGCACACCAAAATCAAT
Source organism: Neobacillus sp. (assembly GCA_029256785.1). Lineage (GTDB taxonomy): Bacteria > Bacillota > Bacilli > Bacillales > Cytobacillaceae > Neobacillus. The sequence goes on along the minus strand of JAQSXG010000372.1, from coordinate 2,861 downwards.
CTGAATATTGGGATACATCGGGGTAAGATAACTGGCGAGCTTGAACAGGTTCGGCATAATTTGCAGAGGCATTGTTCCGCCGCCAGCAATTGTTTGCATAAGTAATAGGGGTATATTTAGAAAAATGCCATTTTGTCCAAGAGCAAGAGAAAATATTAAAGTAAATTGGAACGCAGTTATTTGCATAAAAACCTGTTGAAAATATAGGACAAATAATTTATGAAGGCTAATAGATATTAATAACCTTGCTGTCATTACTCCAAACAAAGGTGCAAGAAGGGCAATAACGCACCCTGCAATCTGGACATATCGAAACGCCTTCCATTTCCCTATGATGGGAATAAAAGCAACGAGGATATTAAACAATATTATGGCCGCTACCATAGAAGATGCATATGTTGCTACAGATAAAAACATTGGGGTCATTACGTAATCCATACTTTTTGGCGCTTTATTGATATAAATGTTATTCTGAACGACCGAGTTTTGTATACTTTCAGCAATTAGTTTTTGCTGAGAGCTATCAATATTTAAGGATTTCAGTATATTTGTCAATTTCCCCTGGTTCATTGCTTGATTAAAGCGATCGGTAATCGATTTAGCTACTTCATTCATAGTAGTCACAACCGCTGTTGTATTTGATTCATTGATATAAAAGTCGAATGTGGATTTTCCATTCTGTAAATCATTGATAAAATTTTCGGGAATCACAATAATCATTTGGATTTGCCGATTATTTAGTTCCTCTTGACTTTTGCTTAGATCTTTACCGGTAACAACTTTTACAAACGATTTAGATATACTAGGAACGAGTTCTTCCTGAATAGCTGCACCTTGATCTCCAGCTTGATTTACCACATTTATTCCAAGCTGATTGACCCCGCTGAGCAGAACATGGTAACCGTAGATAAAGAGACCCACCATCACAACTTGATAGAAAATTGCCAGAAGAATGGCATAAGTAACTCCTTTATTCATCAAAAACTTGGAAAGTTTCATTTTCTACTTCTCCTTTCTTTTGCCTGACATCGAACATCAGGGCGGTCAAATGCAGGTCTGATATTGCCTGTAATTTGGATCAAGTTTGCGTTCTCCGATATTTGATCATGTTTTTCCGTCAGCGTATCTGCTATCTGAATGCCGTTATTATGAAGATAAATATTAAGTGCTTCTTCTAAAAAGTTCTCTATCGATTCCCGCATGATTTTGGTTTCCACTGGCCAGTTGCCGATATCTCTTCCGACCGAAATAAGCGTTTTAAGCATATCCAGATCACCGGCGGCAAACTTGTTTACCATATTCCACCACAGTTTGGCAAGATCTTGTCCTTCTTCTCCCGCCGGGTCGGCACCCTCACGATATAGACGATCCAGTTGTGAAAATGCTTCTTTCGACAAAAGTTCATATTTCTCTGGCGAATCAAATAATCGATTGGCAGCGTTTTTGAGCTGATCATCGTTAAAATAGCGAACTACAAACGAATAAGGGTTGCCCTGCTTCATCAGCTTCATGATGGTTATCAACCGATCCATACTGACTTCTTTGCCAGTTTTTGTTTCGGAAATTACTGCGTCCAGCGTATCGACGATTTGATTTAAATTGCTGATTTGATCAAGTATTATTTCCCTCTGCCGAGTAAAAACTTTTTCAAAGTCAGCGGAACTTCCTTGTTTCAGTATTTTATCGTTGATCTCTTCCAGTGAAAATCCCAATGATTTCAAGAAAAGGATTTGCTGGAGTTTCAAAACATCGTCGCGCGTGTAGATTCTTTTTCCGCCTTCGGTATAACCCGAATTCAACAAATTCGCCTGGTCGTAGTATTGAAGTGTTCTGACGGTGACCCCTACTAGTCGTGCCAATTCTCCAATTGTAAACCGATGTTCTTCCTCATTTTCCATGTTGCTACACCTCATTTCACTTGTGAATTTCATAAGTTCAGGTCACGTTTCCGTTTCTCTGAAATTATTTTTCTTTCTCTATAGGGTCTTGTTTATATGTTACTACGCGACGCTACGTCGTCTGCAAGTTTTTTTTTAGAATTTCGTTAGTTGCAGCATATCAACACAGAAGCCTGCCCCCAAGAGGGCAGGCTTCTCTCTGTAATACTACTGTTTCTCACCGTACAGTAAACCCATAGTACCAATCATAAAGGGGAGTTTCAGAGAGTTCGGGATGAATGCAGATTTGCTGGTATCAATAAAATGTACTTCCGAAGCACCCATCGCTTTAACCGCTGCGATCAATTCATCTGGTGTGCCGTAGTACCTTTCGATAAGAAACAAATCCTGAAAGACAAACCGTCCTCCTTTTTTGACTACACGAATAGCTTCTTTTACAGCGTCAAGCTTGTTTTTGCTGTCCTTAACCTCATGGAATGTCAGGTTGCTGACTATCAAGTCAAATGTATCGTCCGAAAATGGAAGCTTAGATGCACTTGCTTGTAGGAATTCCGTTTTATCAATTACTCTTTCTATAGATGCATTTTCTTTACACTGTCTTTGAAAATATCCCCATGCGCCGCCCCAATAATCTATACCGGTTATACTTGCTTCATCGTATTTTTTAGCAAGCTTTATTGTAAGTGCTCCACTGCCGCACCCAATATCAAGTGCCTTTCCTTTTCCGTCCCAGTCTATTTGTGAAACAAGCAAATCCAGTACTTTATTCTGAATATTACCTCCGTCCACTGCAAAGAGCTTCCTTGTATAGCAGAAGTATATTGTACATATGAGTGAAAAAACGACAGCCAAAGTAAGTATAATTTTAAGCGCCAGCCACCCTTGCAGACAAGTCCATATGACCGCATCGATCATCCCCAAAATCAAGAAAAGTATAAAAAACTTTTTGACTAATTGCGTTGA
>JAQSXG010000371.1 GCA_029256785.1 Neobacillus sp. | reverse complement strand
CTACCAATTGATTCTAAATTATTTTTTATATAATCATTTATCTCCTTTGATACAAGAAATTGAACTTTATCTCCTTTTATTAAAATGTCCCCAAATTTGCATCGTTTCAGACCTAAGGACATTAGTGTTCCTAATACTTTTGGGTGTTCAATGGTAACAAATTTTGTCGGATAATTAATTTCAAAAAGAATGATCTGAAAGTCCTCCTGAGTCGGGATGAAATAGTCAGGCATAATTAATGCTCTTTTTCTTTCTGTTTCAGATACCCCTCCAAAAAATTGGTATTTACTACTTCCATTTTCACCTATAATTGTTTTTAAAATATGCTGTTCTCTTGGGTCTAAGAAATCAGTGAGTTTAGCTGTGTAGGCGTTATCAACATAGTCCTTCCAATTAAGGACTTGGTCAATAAATTCCCGCTCTTCCGGGCGGAAATGCTGATAGATATTCATAATTTACTCCTTAGGCTATTACAAGTCTTGGTGTTATTTTAAGAAATCAATCCTTGCAAGACTCTGAGGCCTGCCGGGGCAAAAGATAAGACAAAAAAGGCTGCCAATGGGGATAAGTCCATCATACCAATAGGCGGGATAACACGTCTGAACGGTTCTAAGAATGGTTCACACAGTCGAGCAAGACCGGTGCCGATTTGTGATTCTTTCATATTCGGAAACCACGACATTAAAATATAAATAATCATCATCCACTTATAGATATTAATTAGACTAATCAAAAGATCAAAAATGATATCCATTTCCTCTTACCACCTCGTATCTTGAAATTCTTGATCCTGGACTAATTCAGAAATATTTCCGGAAATTTCAACATTGTCAGGGGTGCATAAAAAGATACTCGAGCCGATTTTTTGAATATCTCCACCTAATGCATATACTGCTCCGCTTAAGAAATCGACAATTTGTCTTCCCTCTTCAAAGCTTAAGCGCTGTAAATTCACAACCACAGCCCGTTTGTTTTTTAAATCATCAGTAATATCCTGTGCCTCATCATACGATTTCGGTTCAACCAGTATTACTTTTGATGAGGATGACTTCTGAACACTCTGTAAGCTTACAACATTTTGTACTTTTGCAGGTTGTTGTTTCTGTGGCTTTACAGGTTCAACCTTTTCATATGACTCTTCATAATTCTCATCAAATTCATCATCTAAAAAGAAAAATGTTTTTAATTTTGATTTAATTTTCATATCTTTCCCTCCTAACCTTCCTCACCCACAAGCGCAGTACCTATTCTAATAATAGTAGCACCTTCTTCAATAGCAACCACAAAATCATTAGACATCCCCATCGACAGCTCTGAACATGGAGCAAAATCAAGCTCTAATTCCCTGATTTGATTACGAAGGTCCGCTAACTTGCGAAAGCAAGAACGAAGCAGTTTTTGATCATCCGTATAAGGAGCCATTGTCATTAATCCGGCAACAACAATATTTTCAAATGGTTGTAGACTTTTAATAAATTCAATCGCTTCTTCAGGAGCTAATCCATGCTTGGACTCTTCCCCTGCAGCATTTACTTGTACTAAACATTTTACTTTTCTATTTGCCCGCTTATTTATTTCTTCAGCTAGACTTAAACGATCTAACGAATGGATATATTCAACCTTATCAATGATATTCTTTACTTTCCGTGTTTGGAGGCTTCCAATAAAATGCCAGTCTGGCTTGTCCCCTAATACTTCCCATTTTGCTAGTAAGCCTTCATCACGGTTTTCACCCAAATTAGTTATTCCTGCATCTAATGCTTCACATGCTCTTTCTATGGAAACATATTTAGTTACAGCAACTAGTTTTACTTCTTCAGGAGCCCGATTTACCCTAACACAGGCATTTTTGATTTGTTGAGTAATATATTCAAGATTTTCTGCTACCTTCACCCTCGGTCTCCTTCCAGCCTATATAGCTTAACATTCTTCCTGTTTTCCCTTTATCACGACGGTGTGAAAAAAACATATTATCGTCACAGCTAGTACACAGATTCGTCATAAGGATATTTTCTTGGGGTACTCCCGCCCTCATCAAAATCAATTTATTCAACTCAGGCAGGTCTAATGTATATTGACCTTTACCTAATAAATTATATGGTTTTTTATCAGTATGTACTAGTATATTTTCTACGAAGTTTATCACATAATCATTAACAATATAACATTTTTCACAGATAGAAGGGCCAATAGCTACAAAAATATTATCAGCTTCAACGCCCTCATTGTTCCATGCCTCAATCATATACCTTGCGATTTCGTTGACAGTACCCTTCCATCCGGCATGTGCAGCACCAATCATTTTTTGCTCTGGTGAAATAAAAAATAACGGGACACAGTCGGCATAACAAAGGGTTAACAAAATCCCTTCTTCTTTTGTATATAATCCATCCGTTCCCTCAAAGGCATTAGAATAAGAGTTTGCGCCTTTTCCTCTATCAGATTTTGTAACTTTTCTAATAAGAGTATCATGGATTTGTTCGGCACCAATCCAATGTTCCAGTGGAAATTGAAGTTGTTTAGAGAGTTTTCTCCGATTAGTACAAACCGTTTCTTTTACGTCACCCACATGGAATCCAAGGTTTAGTGTTTCGAAATGCCCTTTGCTGTCACCGCCATTTTTTGTACTTATACCAGCGATTAGCTTAGGAAATGATTTTTCCCAACTTTCAATCGAAAAAGATAACTGATTCTTTAATACAAAGGTGCACCTTTCCTATTTTAGGTTTCACTAATGGGATAGGTTTCATTTTCTTATTTTAGTTTACCATGAATGGGTACAATGGTCATTGAATGCTGTTACATTTACCCTTCTATTTCCTCTTCAAATCCTTTGTACCTTACTAGAATGACATCCTGACCAATTTTTATTATGTTTTTCCAAGGAATTACGATGTCTTCCTCCCTACCAAAAAAACCAAGAACTTTACCAGCTCCTGTAATAACAACAGCATCAATCTTTCCTGTAGTTAAATTTATTTCAATATCGCCAATATTCCCAAGTCTTTTGCCGTCAGAGACATTAACAACATCTTTTATTTGGAATTCTGAAATTTTCACCATCATTTCTCACTCCCACTTTTTCTATGCTATAGAAAATATATGCCTTAACTAGGGAATTTATCTTAACCAAAAAAAATAAAGCTGCCCAAAAGGGCAGCTTTAACTCTGGATATTCTTATTCATTTGCCTAATTGCCGCTTTTTCAAGACGTGATACTTGTGCTTGTGAAATACCAATTTCATCAGCAACTTCCATTTGAGTTTTACCTTGGAAGAAGCGTTTCCTTAATATTAACTTTTCACGATCGTTTAAACGACGCATTCCTTCTTTTAAAGCAATCTCCTCAATCCAGTGGATATCCTTATTTTTCTCATCGCTTAATTGATCCATGACGAATATTGGATCTCCCCCGTCATTGTAAATCGGTTCAAATAGGGAAACTGGATCTTGAATAGCATCTAATGCAAATACTATTTCTTCATGCGGAACTTCCAATACTTTTGCAATTTCTTCCGCTGTCGGTTCCCGTGAAGTTTCACTCATTAAGCGCTCCCTCACTTGAAGGGCCTTATATGCGATATCTCTTAAAGACCTCGAAACACGAATCGGATTATTATCACGTAAGTACCTACGTATTTCGCCAATGATCATTGGTACGGCATAGGTGGAAAACTTTACGTTTTGACCTAAATCAAAGTTATCAATCGATTTCATAAGTCCGATACAGCCAACCTGAAACAGGTCATCAACAAACTCGCCTCGGTTGTTAAACCGCTGTATGACACTTAGAACGAGTCGTAAATTTCCGTTGACGAGCTTTTCTCGTGCTGTAATATCGCCTTCTTGCATTTGCCTGAAGAGAATTCTCATTTCCTCATTCTTTAATACAGGAAGTTTTGATGTATCAACGCCGCAAATTTCAACTTTATTTCGAGTCAATCCCTTTTCCCTCCTCATAGGAGTTGCTGTACAAAAAACAGTATTTCCTTGAGAAGGAAAAATATGCACATATGCTTTCCTAAAGAGAGCATTTGGAATTGTCGAAAAGTGTAATAAAGTCTTATTACGTAAGGGCGTTAAGCTAGAAAAAAATCTTTTTTTCTTACACCATTTTATTGAATTCTTTTCTTAACCTTTTAATTATCCTTTTTTCCAATCGGGATATATATGATTGGGAAATACCAAGCATATCTGCCACATCTTTTTGTGTCTTTTCCTCTCCATTTGTCAGACCAAACCGAAGTTCCATAATTTGCTTTTCCCTATCCGATAACTGATGCAATGCCTTAGTCAATAACTTCCTGTCAACATTGGCTTCAAGATCCTTTGTTATGATATCGTCATCCGTTCCTAATACATCAGATAATAGTAATTCATTGCCATCCCAATCAATATTTAGGGGTTCATCAAAAGATACTTCAGAGCGAATTTTATTGTTTCTCCTTAAATACATAAGAATTTCATTTTCTATACATCTAGAAGCGTATGTAGCAAGTTTAATTTTTTTCTCTGGATTAAATGTATTGACAGCCTTAATGAGCCCAATAGTTCCAATACTAATTAAATCCTCGATATTAATTCCTGTGTTTTCAAATTTCCTGGCAATATAGACAACAAGTCTTAAATTACGCTCAATTAAAATCGACCTTGCCGCTTTGTCACCGCCAGGCAACTTATCTAACAATAATGCTTCCTCATCTTTGCTTAGTGGTGGAGGTAGGGCTTCGCTGCCCCCTATATAATAAACTTCATCTGTTTTTAGTCCTAATTTAATTAGTATTTTGTACCAGTAATAGGATAAGCGAAGTCGCCATTTTTTCACGCAAGTTCCTCCTTCTAAAATATGATTTTTACGAGTATAGTATTATTAACTTACTTTCACCGTTTCTCCATGCTGCTTTGGTCCAGTAAGCATTTTCGGATGAACAATGCATTGAAAGGAATCATCGGCTGAAAGCTGCTGTAAGGTAAACGAGACAAGTCCCTTTTCACAAAAATATTGCTCTCCATTATTTTCAATCAAAATGGAATCTGGTTTAACTGCAACGATCAGCTGGTGCTCTTGTCCAACCACTTTAAAAGGGACAACTCTTAGCCTATTTTGCCATTCTATAGGGAACTCTTCATCACCCATAATTAACGATTCAGAATCAACCGCCATTTTCTTTATCGGTTCTGCTATTTCATCCAACTGATTTTTAATTGAGACAAACATGACCGGTAGCTTAGACAAGGGGTCGTATAGTTGATTTCCACTATCTATCAGACCTTTACAAACAAGTGTTTCTTCATTAATTTTCAACGTTACATGAACAATCTGGTCATATTGAATTTTTGTCATTTCCATACTCTCAATATTTTTCTTTGAAAAATGCCAAGCAATGGGAAAACCTAATAAAACAAATAACCAACTGATAGGATCACCAAACCCTGAAAAGTTAGACACTAATACTTTCGTTTTCAATTGAGAATCGAATTGAATAAAAAAATGAGCTCCAATTAATGCTCCTCCAATTAAAAAGGTAGAAACGTAAAGGGTCATTAATGCCTTGATAAAAAATACAAATCTCTTGTAACCAAATGATATTAGAACCATTGCAACTGAGACGAGCAATTTTGATATCGGGTGGTCCGAATACGTGTGCAGTGGGGTGAACGACAACAGAATAATTAAGGATCCAATAAAACCACCAGTTAATAACCTCCAAATCTGTATTGGTCTCTTTAAAAAAATGGCTGTTAAATATAGGAGAAGGGTATCAAATAATAGGTTAAGAGCCCATATTATATCTAAATAAACAGTCAAGCTCACTCCCCCCTTAATGTCTCCCGCTATTTATTAGACTTAATAACAAAAAGAAAGCAGTTAATAATACTTATCATTCTACTATTCTGTTTACGGAAAAGTATAACCTACTTAGTGGGCTGAAGTGTGTCACTTTCTGTAAACAAAAAAGCAGAGATTTCCACTATTAACAACGTATTTTGTCTAATTTATTTCTGTCAAAAATCGTCCAGCAAAAAATAGAAAAGGCATGGTCACTTTGGACCATGCCTTTTCTACTTCACTTTTAGTACTATCTACGACGATTTCGGTTGCGCAAGAATGTAGGGATATCCAACGTTTCCTCTTGGGAGACATTATTAATTCGTACAGGTTCTTGTGGTGCAACTTCCTCGCGTTTTTGTTCTCTATTTACACTATTGATTTGTGGTTTAGCTTGTCCAAAGGATGGGCGAGTTGCTTTTGGTTGTAATACTTCTTCGTTAAATCCAGTAGCGATAACAGTTACAATGATCTCATCCTTAAGGGTTTCATTAATAACAGAACCAAAGATCATGTTAACCTCTTGGTCTGAAGCAGTGGCCACAATATCCGCAGCTTCCTGAACTTCATATAAACTCAAGTTTGAACCGCCTGTGATATTCATCAGTACTCCCTGAGCGCCATCAATCGATGTTTCTAACAGTGGAGAATTTATTGCCTTCTTAGCTGCTTCAGTAGCACGATTTTCACCGGCTGCCACACCGATACCCATTAAAGCAGAACCCTTATTTGACATAATTGTTTTTACATCAGCAAAATCCAGGTTTATAAGTCCAGGAGTTGCGATTAAATCAGAGATACCCTGAACCCCTTGACGAAGTACGTTATCTGCCTCGCGGAAGGCTTCAAGCATTGGAGTACTCTTATCAACAATTTCAAGAAGACGATCATTTGGAATGACGATTAAAGTATCTACCGCCTCTTTCATTGATCCGATTCCGCCTGATGCCTGATTAGAACGTTTTTTTCCTTCAAAGGTAAATGGACGTGTTACAACACCCACAGTCAAAGCACCCAAATCACGAGCGATTTGAGCAATAACTGGTGCAGCACCAGTACCAGTTCCGCCACCCATACCAGCAGTAACGAATACCATATCCGCCCCGCGCAATGCATCTTCTAGTTGTTCTTTACTCTCTTCTGCAGCTTTCTTACCCACTTCAGGGTTTGCTCCTGCACCGAGACCTCGTGTAAGTTTAGCGCCTATTTGCATTTTCACTTCTGCTTTAGAAAGATTAAGAGCTTGTGCATCAGTATTTACAGCGATAAATTCTACGCCCTGAACACCATGTTCAATCATTCGATTTACAGCATTGTTACCGCCGCCGCCAACTCCAATAACCTTTATAGTTGCAAGAGAATCTAAATTTGTATCAAACTCTAACATTACAAATCCTCCTAATTCTTTGATATTCCTTTTCGTATTTTTCTACTCGAAAAAGAGACCAAGGAATTTTTTTACTTTTGATGTCATTTTATCTTCCGGATGCTTTTCTGTTTTTGCTTTTGGTGGCTGCTGTTTAGGTGTTTTCTTTTCAATTGGCTCAGAAATAGCAGATGTACCCACGTTAGTACCGCCTGGTAATCTAGAATTCTTATAAGCGTATTTTATTAACCCAACGGCCGTAGTAAATTGAGGATCTCTCACACCAATATAGTTTGGTACAGCCTTACGAACTGGACTTTGAAATATTAGTTGTGCGAGCTCTAACACACCTTGCATATTAGCAGTTCCACCAGTTAAGACATAACCCCCACCCAATTCACTTACACCTAGACGTTTCAATTCATGAGCAATTAATTCAAAAATTTCTTCCATTCTAGCTTCAATAATTTCAGAAACATAGAGTTGATTAAATTGTTGATGCTGTTCACTCCCAATAATCGGTACGCTGAAAAACTCATCCTCAGAGGCATCATCATAAAAAGCATGTCCATATTTCACTTTAATTTTTTCTGCATCCTCGGTA
>JAQSXG010000370.1 GCA_029256785.1 Neobacillus sp. | reverse complement strand
CGTTTTTGGTTTATTTCATCTGTGATTAAATGTTTATTCTCTTCAAACAAATCGATCGAAAGTTCGCCTAAACTTTTAATCGATAATTCCTTTTGCAAATCTTTTAAAGCCGCTTCACACTGAGCACGCCGTTCATTGTATTTTGAACCGGCTAATGTGCGCTGTTTATTTGTATTAATAATCATAATTACATGATCTTTCATACTAATTGGTGCATACTGGTATTCCAATGTATCACAATCTAACAGAATAGCATGATCCTTCTTTCCCATACCAATCGCAAATTGGTCCATAATACCGCTGTTTACACCAATATATTTGTTCTCTACTTGTTGTCCTAGTTGAATCATAGGAATCCGATCTATTTTTAGATCAAATAAGCCATCTACCAAAACACCTGTTGCTAACTCTATTGATGCCGAAGAGGAGAGACCAGCACCGTTTGGAATATTACCGTAGTAGAGAATATCAATGCCTTGTGTGATTTCGTAACCTGCTTCCTTTATATAGAGAAGCATTCCTTTTGGATAGTTGGCCCAATTGTCAGCTTCATTAAAAGATAGATTTGATAAATCAGCTTCGATTATTCCGATTTCAGGGAAATTCAAGCTGTAGAATCGAAACTTTTTATCCGCACGCTTTTGGGCAAGGGCATAGGTTCCGTATGAAATGGAAGCAGGGAATACATGTCCTCCGTTGTAATCAGTATGCTCGCCAATCAGGTTAATTCTACCAGGGGCAAAGAAGGTTCTAGGTGTCTCAGTTGTATTAAATATCGATTGAAATTCAGTTGTTAAATTTTCTATCGTATGCATAATGCCTCCTATAATTTGAGAAGTAAATTAAATACTATCGAAAAATATATAAAATAAGCTTACTTAATTAATTTAATTAACTTAAAGTAAGTTTACTATGATTCCTAAAAATACGCAATAATAAATATGAACTCGTTTCTAATGAGTAAAGGGATTCCATGTTATTGTTCCAGATTCCCGATCTTTTATAATAATAACTTCCAATACTAATCAAACACTTGCTCTTTTTTAAAAAAAGAAGTAAAATTTAGTAAAATATTTTACTTGATTGATAGAAAATATAAAAATTAAATGATATTAAAATAATGGAGATGAGATGAATGGCAACAATTAAAGATATTGCTGAAATGGCGGGTTTTTCAATGTCAACCGTATCACGTGTATTGAATAATGATCCAAGCCTGTCTGTTCCAGATGAGACGCGCGAAAAAATTTATGAAGTGGCAGAAAAATTAAATTATCGTAAGAAAAAGGTAAGACTGCTGTTGAAAAATATAGCTTTTTTATATTGGTTAACCGATAAAGAAGAGCTTGAAGATGATTATTTTAAATCAATGCGGATAGAAATTGAGAAATTAGCCAAATTATTTAATGTTGAGTTGCTCACCTATAAAATAAATGATGGTATTAATAAAATTCCGGAGAATATCGAGGGGTTCATTGCGGTAGGTACGTTTTCCGATAAAGACTTAGCTTATCTGAGAAGTATAACGCCAAATGGAGTATTTATTGATTCCTCACCCGATCCCAATCATTATGACTCAGTTCGACCTGATTTGGTCCAAATAACCAAGAGAACCATTGATTTATTAATGGAAAAAGGTCATAAAGAAATTGGTTTAATTGGCGGGACCTATCATAATCCGAATACCGATGAAGATGAAAGGGATTTACGGGAACGAGTTTTTCGCAGGTATATGGAGGAGAAGGGCTTACTTAATGAGCAATATATCTATTGTCATAGAGGATTCTCTGTGGAAAATGGCTATTACTTGATGACGAAAGCTATTAAAGAATTAGGTGAACAGTTACCTACTGCTTTCTTAATCGCTGCAGATCCGATAGCTGTCGGAAGCCTCCAAGCTTTAAATGAGCATGGAATTGCGATCCCAAATCGGGTTAGTATCATCAGTATTAACAATATTAGTGTGGCAAAATATGTATCACCACCGCTAACAACCTTTCATATTGATATCCGTGAAATATGTAAAAATGCCATTGAGTTATTGCTTGAGCAAGTATTTGAAAAACGCAAGGTTGTTAAAACGCTATATGTGGGCTCTGAATTGGTAGTTAGGAAAAGTACAAATTAAATGGTTCTATAGAGGTTGATATTATTTCGTAAAGAAATTTACTAATCTAAGTAAAATATTTGTTTACATGTTTACTTTAAACATGCTATATTAATTTTTGAAAAACGCTTTCAATGCGAAATCGTTTGAAAATTCACTTTGAGAGGATGTATATCCATGAAGAAGCATAAAAAGTTTATTGGCATGATGAGTGGTATTGCATTGAGTCTTTCGTTAGTTGCCTGTGGTCCACAAGACGATGCTAAGGACAAAGACACAAAAGAAGCAGATAAACCAAAAGAGTTACTCGTTTGGGAAGACGTGTTGAAGGGTGAAGGGATTAAAGATGCCATCGCCAATTTTGAAAAAGAACATGATGTAAAAGTAACAATGGTAGAAAAACAATATACAAAACAAATTGAAGACCTGCGTTTAGATGGACCAGCAGGAACAGGACCAGACGTTTTAACTATACCTAGTGACCAGATTGGTACGGCTGTTACAGAAGGTCTCATTAAAGAATTAAAAGTGGATGATACCATGCAAGGCATCTACACAGAAGCTGCAATGGATGCACAAAAAGTAGACGGTAAAGTTTACGGTTTACCGAAAGCGGTTGAAACAACGATGCTTTACTATAACAAAGATCTTATTTCTGAAGATAAATTACCAACAACACTTGAAGGATGGTACGAATATTCTAAAGGTGTAGCAGATGGTAAAAAATTCGGATTCCTAGCTCTATTTGATCAAGTTTACTATGCAAACAGCGTGTTAAGTGGTTACGGCGGCTATATCTTTGGACAAGATGACAATGGAGGCTATGACCCAACAGATATCGGAATCAATAATGGCGGTGCTGTTGAAGGTGCGCAATATATCCAAAAGTTCTATAAAGAAGGCCTATTCCCGTCAGGTATTATTGGTGAAAAAGGAATTAGTGTAATCGAATCATTATTTACTGAAGGTAAAGCAGCAGCAATTATTTCAGGACCTTGGAATGTTGAGCCGTTTACAAAAGCTGGCGTAAATTGGGGCGTTCAAAAATTACCTGAACTTGAAAATGGTAAAAACATGGCTGCATTCATTGGAGTGAAAAGCTACAACGTTAGCTCATATTCTAAGAACGCAGAGCTTGCTGAAGAATTTGTAAAATACATTGCAAATGAAGAGAACTCTAAAAAGAGATATGAAATTACACAAGAAGTTCCAGCTGTAGCTGCATTAGCTAACGATCCAGTTGTTACTGAAAGCGCAGTTGCAAAGGCGGTTGCTGAGCAGTCTAAATTCTCAGTATTAATGCCAAATATTCCACAAATGAATGAAGTTTGGGTACCAACAGATTCAGCATTACAAACAATTGCAACGGGTAAAGCACAACCAAAAGAAGCATTAGATCAAGCTGCAGAGACAATCAAAGGACAGATTGAAGCAAAACACAGCGGAAAATAATTAGTAACACAATAATGGTGTCAAACGCTAATTATGTTTGACACCATTTATTGTATAAATTTGAATATTTGAACCAATAAAAATTTCATTTTTAACGGTCATCTATATAAAGAGGTGAAGATGGTGCAACATCGTACAATTGCCCCACTGTTATCAATCATACCGGGATTAGGCCAATTTTATAATAAGCAATGGGTAAAGGGGTTAGTTTTCCTTATACTAGCAGCCTCATTTATTGTAGGATTTGGAAATCTCTTGAATATGGGGTTTTGGGGACTTTTTACACTAGGAACCGAAGTGCCTCGAGATAACTCTATTTTCCTTCTTGCGGAAGGAATTATCGCATTAATTGTGTCGGCATTTGGTCTTGGTATTTATTATTGGAATATTAAAGATGCATATAAAAATGGAAAATTACGAGATGAAGGTTTTCCGGTAACATCACTGAAGGGTGAATATCAAAATTTAATTGGACAAGGGTATCCATACTTAATTAGTGGTCCTTCACTTTTTCTATTAATTTTCGCGGTTATCTTTCCAATTTTATTTAGTTTCGCCTTAGCATTTACTAATTATGACTTATACCATTCCCCACCTGCAAATTTGGCCGATTGGGTTGGTTTAGAGACCTTTGCAGAAATTTTCACTGTCGATATTTGGCGATCAACGTTCTTTGATGTATTAGCATGGACAGTCATTTGGACAGTTGTTGCTTCATCCCTTCAAGTAAGTCTTGGAGTTCTTTTAGCCATCGTTGTCAATCAAAAGGAAATACGTTTCAAAAAATTCTTTCGTACGATTTTAGTTTTACCATGGGCTGTACCTGGATTCGTAACCATCCTTATCTTTGCCGGACTATTTAATGATAGCTTTGGTGCAATCAACAATGATGTGTTAGCGTTTTTTGGAGTGGATCCTATCCCTTGGATGACAAATGAAAACTGGGCACGGGTAGCGCTGATTCTCATGCAGGGATGGCTTGGTTTTCCCTATATTTTCATCGTAACAACAGGAGTTCTTCAATCAATCCCGGATGATTTATATGAAGCGGCTACGATAGATGGAGCATCCATTTTCCAAAAATTTAGGAATATCACTTTGCCGATGATTTTAATTGCAATGGCACCGATTATTATTACGCAGTTTACCTTTAATTTTAATAACTTTAATATTATTTACCTTTTCAATGGCGGTGGTCCTGCGGTTGCCGGATCTAATGCGGGAGGAACCGATATCCTAGTGTCATGGATATATAAATTGACCATGCAATCTAGTCAGTACTCATTAGCAGCCGCATTAACCATTTTATTATCAGTCTTTGTCGTTGGTATTGCATTATGGCAATTCAGAAGGACAAATTCATTTAAAGAGGGGGCATAAAACATGCAAAGTATGAAAACTAATCGATTTATTCGTCTCTTCTTTGCTTATGCCCTTCTTACGTTTATGGTCGTACTCATTATTTATCCATTGCTTTGGACAGTAGGCGCAAGCTTTAACCCTGGTAACAGTTTGATCAGTACTTCGATTATCCCGAAAAACCCAACTTTTGACCATTATCGGGAGTTATTTGCCGGAAAAGAAAGTCTGCAATATGGTCAGTGGTATTGGAACTCATTGAAAATTAGTATATTTACGATGATTGGCGCGATGATCACTGTTTCATTTACTGCATATGCCTTTTCACGTTTTCGCTTTAAAGGCAGAAAAAATGCACTAATGATGTTCTTGTTACTACAAATGATTCCACAATTTGCAGCGTTAATCGCTCTGTTTGTATTAGCTCAAATCCTAGGAATGATGAACAGCCACTGGTTACTAATCCTTCTATATATTGGTGGGCAAATCCCGATGAATACCTACCTAATGAAAGGTTATATGGATTCAATCCCGATGGATTTAGATGAAAGTGCAAAGATTGATGGGGCAAGCAACACAAGAATCTTCTGGCAAATCATCCTGCCATTATCTAGACCGATGTTAGCGGTTGTAGCGATGAATGGCTTTACTGGACCACTAGGGGATTTCGTATTATCATCGGTTATTTTACGATCACCAGAAGCCTACACACTTCCAATTGGATTATATAAATTAGTTAACGATGTAATGGGTGCAAGTTATACCACCTTTGCAGCAGGTGCGATTTTAATTAGTATTCCGATCGCTATTACGTTCCTTATGCTCCAGAAACACTTTGTATCTGGTCTAACTGCAGGTGGTACGAAGGGTTAATCGTAAATAAGCAACAAATGCAAAAAGGAGATTACTATGTCTAAACATGAAAAAACGCGCGTAACGAAGGCAAACTTTATGCTGCATGGCGGAGACTATAATCCAGACCAATGGTTGGACCGTCCAGACATTTTGGCTGACGATATTAAATTAATGAAACTTTCACATACGAATACTTTTTCAGTGGGGATTTTTGCATGGAGTGCCTTAGAACCTGAGGAAGGTGTTTACAACTTTGAATGGCTCGATAAAGTAATAGACGATATCTATAGTATTGATGGTCGTGTTATTTTGGCAACGCCAAGTGGTGCAAGACCTGCTTGGATGTCACATAAGTATCCAGAAGTGTTACGTGTGAATGGTGCCAGGGTTAAACAGCTTCACGGCGGCAGACATAATCACTGTTTCACGTCCCCTGTTTATCGTGAAAAAACACAAAAGATTAATCGTCTTTTAGCAGAACGCTATGGTAAGCACCCAGCGATCCTTATGTGGCATATTTCTAATGAGTATGGCGGAGAATGTCATTGTAACCTTTGCCAAAATGCCTTTAGAGATTGGCTAAAAGTGAAGTACAATAATGATTTAAAATCCTTGAACGATGCTTGGTGGGGGCCATTCTGGAGCCATACTTTCACAGATTGGTCGCAAATTGAATCTCCTTCTTCGATTGGAGAAAGCATGGTTCACGGCTTAAATCTTGATTGGCGCCGCTTTGTTACCGATCAAACCATTGACTTCTATGAAAATGAAATTGTTCCGATTAGAGAATTGACACCTGAAATTCCGATTACAACGAATTTCATGGCTGACACGCATGAGTTAATTCCATTCCAGGCCTTAGATTACAGTAAGTTTGCCAAGCATTTAGATGTAATCAGTTGGGATGCTTACCCTGCCTGGCATAATGATTGGGAAAGTACAGCTGATTTAGCAGTGAGAGTAGGCTTTATCGATGATTTGTATCGTTCCTTAAAGCAGCAGCCCTTCTTACTAATGGAATCTACGCCTAGTGGTGTGAATTG
>JAQSXG010000369.1 GCA_029256785.1 Neobacillus sp. | reverse complement strand
TAAATCTTATAATGGATAATAAAAACTTTCTAGTAAGGTACTTCGTCTAAGTTATGAAAGGAGAGGTAAGTGTGGAAGTGATTGAATTAGAAATACACCAAATAGAAGATAAGCAATTAATGATAGATGAAATTATGAATTTGCATGGGCAAGAAATTTTACAGCTGGTTTATTCCTACGTAAATAATAAACAAGTTGCAGAGGACTTAACCCAAGAAATATTTATTAAGTGCTACAAATCCCTTCATACATACAACGGGAAATCCAAGCTTAGAACATGGTTATGGCGAATAGCGATTAATCATTGCAAAGACTTCTTAAAAAGCTGGTATAACAAAAACGTCGTCGTTACAGGAGAAGAACCAGCCAACCATATGACTAAAAAAGAAATGGTTGAGCAGGTTGTTATCCAAAAAGAAGAGGATGATGAACTGATTTCAGTTCTTATGACGTTGCCAATTAAATACCGGGAAGTGATCTATCTCTTTTATTATGAGGAACTGCCGATTAAGGAAATTGCGGTGGTAACTGAGGTTAACAATAATACTGTTAAGACTCGACTCAGGCGTGCAAAAGAACTTCTGAAAGAACGTTTGGAGGGATAAAAATGGAGAATCGATTAAAGAAACTAAAAAAATCTCTGGATAAAACTACATTTACTCAGTTGAACTTTACGGAACAGATTCGAAATGAAATCCATGAGAAAATCAATAAACAGGAAGAATGTGATAGTGATATTTTATTAGCTGTCCTCCAGCTTCTTACCCATGAGAAAACAGGCTTTGAAATAGGTAAACATCTCAGGGGGCGCGGAATACGAAGGTTTGAGGACAATGAAGGTTTTTTATACTCCTTTCTACATCAACTAGAGCAGGCTGGCCACTTACAAGGGACTTGGGACGAGTCAGGAGCAAAATATTACCGCTTAAATGAAAAGGGAAGAAAACAATTGAAGAAAGCTGAAAAACGAAATACAAAGGTACGATTTGTCTTCAAAGAATCACTGGAGGGGTGAGGCAAAGGGAATGAATAGAAGGAAAGCTTTTTTGCAGGAAGTCACCAATCAAATAAAATCGAGTGAAGCAAAGGAGTATGTAACGAATGAACTGAATTATCATTTGACAGAGGCAAAGAAAATATGGCAAGAAAAAGGGTTACCAGAGACAGTGGCTGAAGAAAAAGCGGTTGAGCAAATGGGGAGTCCTGTAAACCTTGGAATTCAAATGGACAAACTACATCGACCAAAAGTTGATTGGTGGATGGTCATTCTATTAATACTAATATTGGGTTTAGGTTTTTTACCGATGATTTCACTTGGATATATGGATGATGTAGCATATTTTTCGATCAATAAGGTTATCATTTTCCTGCTAGGTGGTTTAACAGCGTTGGGAATGATGCTATTTGATTATCGGAAATTGAAGAACCATGGAATGTTGTTTTATTTGATCGGAGTTATCATGCTGTTGCTAATCAGGTTTCTTCCAAATATGATGATTAATGGAATTCCGCTTATTCGAATTGGTCCAATTAGAGTTGAAAGCCTAATGGCTATTCCATTCCTATTTTTAGCATGGGCCTCCTTTTTTCATAATGTGAGGTTGAAGGTTTGGCAGTTTGTTCTTTTGTTTCTTTTTCCATTCCTGCTCTTTTTGGCAATGCCGAGTATTTCAACTTCCTACATCTATAGTGTGATGGTGTTTGTAATGCTGTGGTGGAGTAAATTCAGCAGAAGGACAATAATGACTACTACCGGAGTTTTTCTTATATCTCAACTTATCGTTGGATTTGGTGCATTTCAAATTCTTAAGGAGTATCAGCTAGTAAGATTCCTAGCCTATTTAAATCCTGAAAAATACTCTGATGGAGCAGGGTACCAAATTTTACGTGTGAAGGAACTAATGTCAAATGCGGGTTGGTTTGGAAATACATTAAAAAAAGAGTTCATTTCAGAAGCACATACAAATTTGGTTTTTGTAACCCTAACATACCACTACGGATGGCTACTTGCGATTGCCTTAGTGGTTATCCTTTCACTTATTGCGGTCAGAATGATCTCAATCGCTTGTAGGATCAATGATTCCTATGGAAGAGTTCTATTAATCGGGGCAGTTGCTCTTTATATGGTGCAGTTTGTTAGTAACATTGGGATGTCACTTGGATTTTTTCCATTGACTGTCATGTCCTTGCCGTTTATTAGTTACGGATTGATGCCAACACTGTTGAACGCTGGGTTAATCGGTGTAGTGCTAAGCGTCTATCGCCGAAAGGATCTGATTCCGAAGTTTTAAACACAATTTAAAAAATAGGCAAAAAAGGAGCCTGGTACAAAATGTACCAGGCTAAAATTATGGGAAGTTTTAAGATAAGTTCTCAAAACCGATTTAACTAATTAAGTTATCTTTATAATAATCTACACATGTGTAGAACTTATAGGGAACTTATGTAGAAGTTGTGAAGATGTAATTTACTTGTCATAGAAAAATATTAATGTGGCAAAAATGCCAGTTGGTAGAAAAATAGAACAGCGAACACGTAAAGTAGTGGATGAACCTCACGCCATTTGCCTTTTGCAATCTTTAAAAGTGGATAGCTGATGAAACCAAGTGCTATACCAGTTGAAATACTGGATGTTAGCGGCATACTTAGTATTGTCAAGAAGGCTGGAAAGGCATCATCTAGTTCGTTCCAACGAATTTTTGCGATGTTCCCCATCATCATACTACCAACAATAATTAAAGCAGGAGCGGTAATGGCAGCAATCCCGGACACTGCGCTAACAAGAGGTCCAAAGAATGCTGAAATAATAAACAGGATAGCAACCGTCAGTGAAGTTAAACCTGTTCTACCTCCAGCCGCAACACCTGAAGAGGATTCTATATAAGCCGTTGTTGGGCTAGTACCGAACATTGATCCAATCGTTGTTGCAATCGAGTCTGACAGTAATGCTTGGCGGGCACGCGGTAATTTACCTTTTTTCATTAACCCAGCTTGAGTTGCCACACCAACCATTGTACCGGTCGTATCAAAGATCGTTACAAGTATGAAAGAAAAAACAACGGCATATAGGCTGTGTTGGATAACATCTGTCAGTGCAGTAATTGGGTTCGCAACAATTAGTCCATCTGGAAGAGAAGGTAACGATACTAATCCTTGAGCAAAGGAAAGTTGGCCAGTGAAAAAGGCAATCAACCCAGTAATGATCATTCCAAAAAATAATGCACCGTTAACACGTAAGACCATAAGGATAAGTGTAATAGCTAGCCCAACAATCGCTAGAATTGCTGAAGGGGATTGAAGGTCACCTAAACCGACAAGGTTGGAAGGATGCGCAACAATAATTTTTGTTTGACGTAAACCGATAAATGCAATAAATAAACCAATTCCAGCTGAAATTCCATATTTTAGGTTATCCGGAATGGCGTCAATCAATTTTTCTCTGAAAGGTGTTAACGATAATATCACAAAGATAATTCCGGCAATAAACACTGCAGCAAAGGCTGTTTGATAATCAATCCCTGGATTGGCGCCAACAACTGAATAAGCAAAGTAAGCGTTAAGGCCCATTCCGGGTGCGATGGCGATTGGATAATTTGCAAACAACGCCATCCATAGTGTACCGATTACTGCAGAAATGATTGTTGCAGTAAAGACTTGTTCAAACGGTACACCTGCATCAGCAAGGATAACCGGGTTAACAACAACAATGTAAACCATAGTGAAGAAGGTTGTAATTCCCGCAATCATCTCTGTTTTTTTATTTGTATTATTTTCTTTCAGTTTAAACATAGTTAATTCCTCCAGAATACGAACATTTTATAAACAACTTTTATATAATATTCGTTTTTTATGAAAATTACAAGGTGATTTCATTAATTAACTATAAAAAGTTAGATTTGTAGCTTATTCCTAATCTACCTGTAGTGAATAAAAATTAACCTATAAGTCTAGGACTTGAAGCAAATTGTCATTCTTCAACAAAAAAACAACATGCTCGCATGTTGTTTTGATTCACTCAGTCCCAAACTTCTGCTAATGTTTCGCGGAAAAGTTGGTTAAGTTGCTTTGTTGGATCAGGAATTTCAATGTTTAATGTTTTTGCGTAGGCTTCTAAATGAACAATCTCATTATCTAAAAACTGATTAATAATCTCAATCCTTGGTTCCAAATCTAGTTCATCACCAGCCATTTTTCTTTTTAATAAAGTAGTAATTGCATCTTTTAATTCACTCGCTGGTAGCACGTCCTCCAATAAATCCTTAAACTCAATTGGTGGAATGGTATTGTATTTTTCAATCCATTTGGCCGCCAGAATAGGGCGTAATACATAGAAGTACTTTTTTATCTTGACGTCCTGTCCTTGAAGATACTCACGATAATTTCCTTTGGCCATGTTTAAGTAGTGATACAAACAAGATTCTGGGGAAAAGATATCTCCTGCTAATTTCTTAATTTTGTCCATCGTACTAAATGCCTGATAATAAATAATACTAGAATGGAGCCATTCCAGGAGTGGTGGGTTTGATTTACGGAATAGCTTGAGTGCTTTTGTTAGTTCCCAACCGCTAACATCTAACAATTCATCCATCGGAATTGAAATTTTATCATGCTTCGGAACCTCGAGGACGTCGCGCATTTGATCGATAGAAAGATACCAATCCTTTTTATGAACATAAATAAACCTTACGTCGTAATCACTATCCTTTGATGGAAATCCCCAAGCGCGGCTCCCTGACTCGCAGGCAAATAGAATTTTAACTTCATACTCCACTTCAATTTGTTTCAGTACTTCTAAAATCTGTTCTCTCATACTAATAACCCCGTTTATATTAGAAAATTGTATTCTTATAAGATATTTTATAATAATTTCCTATATTTACCCAATGAAAACAATAGCGGGTTCTCCCATTTGCCGGAATGAGTGAGTGCTTTGTGGTTTACGGTCAAATGGGAGAGCGCCATTTGCCCGAACGAGTGGGTGCTTGGGATTTACGGTCAAATGGGAGAGCGCCATTTGCCCGACCGAGTGGGTGCTTGGGATTTACGGTCAAATGGGAGAGCGCCATTTGCCCGACCGATCGGGTGGTTGGGGTTTACGGTCAAATGG
>JAQSXG010000368.1 GCA_029256785.1 Neobacillus sp. | reverse complement strand
CATCAACGGTTAGTTTCGTTAATTCAACACGAATTGGTAAACGCCCCTGTAATTCAGGTATTAAATCTGACGGTTTTGCCATATGAAAGGCTCCCGCAGCAATGAATAAAACATAGTCAGTTTTAACTGAACCATATTTTGTCACAACTGTTGATCCCTCAACTATTGGTAATATATCACGCTGAACACCTTCTCGCGATACATCTGCAGAAGATCCACCAGAATTTTTACTCGCAATTTTATCGATCTCATCAATAAAGATGATTCCTGTCTGTTCGGCACGGTATACGGCTTCTGTAGAAACCTCATCCATATCGATTAATTTTGCAGCTTCCTCATTGGTCAATACTTTTCTTGCCTCACGGACAGTTAATTTTCTTTTTTTCCGTTTCTTTGGCATAAAGCTGCTTAAAGCATCTTGCATATTCATTCCCATTTGTTCCATTCCAGAACCCTGAAGCATATCAAACATAGAAGGACTTTGTTCTTCTACTTCAATTGTGATGCTTTCATCCTCTAATTGACCAAGAGCAAGCTTTTCTTTCACAATTTTACGCTTTTCTGCAATGGAATAATCTTCTTGCTGATTTTCTTGCTCCATTGAATTATTTCCACCGCCAAATAACATCTCAAGAGGGTTCTTATAGTTATTGGCTTTTTTGGCAGAGGGTACGAGTAATTCTACAAGTCTGCTGTTTGCATTCTCTTCTGCGCGATCCTTGACAGCTAACATCCTATCTTCTTTAACAAGTCGGACTGATGTTTCAACAAGGTCTCTTACCATCGATTCAACATCGCGGCCTACATAACCTACTTCTGTGAATTTAGTTGCCTCCACCTTAACAAACGGTGCACCAACTAACTTCGCAATCCTTCGAGCAATTTCTGTTTTACCGACACCTGTAGGACCGATCATTAATATATTTTTTGGAATAATCTCTTCACGAAGTTTTTCGTTTAATAAGCCTCTTCTGTACCTGTTTCTTAGTGCTACAGCAACAGCTTTTTTTGCGTCCTTCTGTCCAATGATATATTGGTCTAATCTTTCAACTATTTGGCGTGGTGTTAAATTTGTTGTTTTTTGCATGTTTTCCGGTTCCTC
This sequence comes from Neobacillus sp., assembly GCA_029256785.1. Classification (GTDB taxonomy): domain Bacteria; phylum Bacillota; class Bacilli; order Bacillales; family Cytobacillaceae; genus Neobacillus. The sequence goes on along the minus strand of JAQSXG010000368.1, from coordinate 4,022 downwards.
CCCTTAGAGCTCTTCAACGATAATGTTGTGATTTGTGTATACACAAATTTCAGCAGCTATTTCTAAAGAAGCCTTTGCAATTTCCTTTGCTGTAAGGTGTTCGCCTGAGTATTTCTTTAGCGATCGTCCAGCAGCTAGGGCATAATTACCGCCTGAACCAATTGCGAGAATTCCATCATCCGGTTCGATTACCTCACCTGTTCCGGAAACAAGCAGTAAATCTTCTTTATTCATAACTATCAACATTGCTTCCAGCTTTCGCAGAATCTTGTCACTTCTCCATTGTTTGGCAAGCTCCACAGCTGCTCTCTGGAGGTTTCCGTTGTATTCCTCTAATTTGCCTTCAAACATTTCAAAAAGAGTAAAGGCATCCGCGACGGAACCAGCAAAACCGGCTAATACTTTACCATTAAATATCTTTCTTACTTTTTTTGCAGTGTGTTTCATCACTACTGCATTACCAAAAGTAACTTGACCGTCACCTGACATTGAACATTGTCCTTTATGCTGGACAGCAAATATGGTAGTAGCATGAAATTGATTCAAACTATCTCCTCCTTTTGAAATTTCACTAAGTATTTAGGACATATATGTACGCAATAATTGGCACTATTTTATTAAGACCTTTAAATAAATACTTAAATCAATAAAGTTGAATAACCTAGTATACCACATATGGGTATAAACACCTTGTTTGTTCATACTTGAACAGAAGGAATTTACTGATAGCATGTTACTAATGTTCAATAGTATATTGTGAGTAATAGCTTTTCATTTGTAAACACATAACAAGCAATGTTTAAAAAACATTCACATTCTTCCCAATTTTCTTAGCTCGCAAAGGCTATTAAAGCGTAACATACTTCCCTGTTCCATGCAATATAATTTACAAAACCTTCACAAAGTTCTGAATTGTTTCCAACGCTCTATTTGCATGCTGTAAATTACGTTCCTGCTTACCTCTTATTTTCTCAGGTATATCGGGAAATAGTCCAAAATTAGCATTCATAGGTTGGAAATTTTTCGAATTCGTTGTAGTAATGTAATGAGCCATGCTCCCCATTGCTGTTTCTTCTGGGAACTCCACTGGCACTTCACCCATAGCCAAACGAGCAGCATTCACCCCCGCAATTAACCCACTTGCAGCAGACTCAACATACCCCTCTACCCCTGTCATTTGTCCAGCGAAGAATAAGTCATTCCGATTTTGAAATTGATATGTTGCTTTTAATACCTTAGGTGAATTAATAAAAGTATTACGGTGCATGACTCCATAGCGAATGATTTCTGCATTTTCAAGTCCAGGTATTAGCTGGATCACTTCCTTTTGCGCCCCCCATTTTAGGTGTGTCTGGAAGCCTACAATATTAAAAAGGGTTCCTGCTGCATCATCCTGTCGTAGTTGAACGACAGCATATGGCCTTTTTCCGGTTTTTGGATCTTCTAATCCTACTGGTTTCAAAGGACCAAACAGCATAGTTTTCTTACCACGCTGCCCCATTACCTCTATTGGCATACAGCCTTCGAAAAATACTTCTTTTTCAAATTCCTTCAATGGAACTGTTTCTGCTGTAATTAATGCCTCATAAAAGCGGTTAAACTCTTCCTCATTCATTGGGCAGTTTAAATATGCAGCTTCGCCTTTATCATAACGTGACTTTAGATAAACCTTATCCATATTAATACTGTCTCTTTCTAGGATAGGTGCTGCCGCATCATAAAAGTAGAGATATTCCTCTCCAGTTAATGATTTAAGCTTTTCCGATAGCTCAGGACTCGTAAGTGGACCAGTAGCAATTACAGTAATACCTTCTGGAATTTCTGTTACTTCTTCATTGATAACTGTCACATTTTCGTGATTTTTGACCATATCCGTTACTTTCGCTGCAAATTCATGGCGGTCAACCGCCAGTGCTCCTCCTGCAGGTACGGAACAAGCATCTGCTGATGAAATAATTACAGAATCTAGAATTCTCATTTCTTCCTTTAAAACCCCAACGGCATTGGTTAATGTATTTGCTCTTAATGAATTACTACAAACTAATTCGGCAAATTTATCCGTGTGGTGTGCAGGTGTTTGTTTCACCGGCCTCATTTCATAAAGACGGACCTTAACACCTCGCTTTGCAATTTGCCACGCAGCCTCACTACCGGCTAAACCAGCACCTATAACATTTATTGTTATTTCACTCATTATTTTCCTCCTGATTTCCTTGCCATATAAAATTTATATATACTATTCCCTCTTTTTAGCCCATCTTGCATTGTACTATACGAATAACATATAAAAAAGTTTTAAATCTATAAAAATAAAAAAAGTGAGCTTAGCTCACTTTTAATTTTGTGGTTCTTCCTTATAATCACATTCCGTACACTGTACCTGGACACCTTTTTTTAATTTTTTCTCTACCAGCGGCCCTTCACATTTAGGACAGCTTCTTGGTAAAGGCTTATCCCATGAAATAAACTCACAGGAAGGGAATTGATCGCAACCGTAAAATAGTCTCTTTTTCTTACTTTTCCGCTCAATAATATTTCCCTCTTTACATTTAGGGCAGGTAACTCCGATTTCCTTCACAATCGCCTTAGTATTTCGGCAATCAGGAAAATTACTACAGGCCATAAATTTCCCGTATCTACCCATTTTGAAAACCATCGGATTTGAACATTGCTCACAATCTTCACCCGCTGGCTCATCCTTGATTTCTACTGATTGCATTTCTTTTTCTGCATTCGCTAAATCCTTTTCAAAGTCAAGGTAAAATTCATCGATAACCTCTACCCACCGAACATTTCCATCCTCAATATTATCTAAATCCTTTTCCATTTTTGCAGTAAATTTAACGTCGAGAATATCTGGAAAAAATTCAAAGATTAACTCGTGAACAATTTCCCCCAATTCAGTTGGAATAAATCGTTTATTATCAAGTGCAACATAGCCTCTTTTTTGAATTGTATCCAGTGTTGGTGCATAAGTTGATGGTCTACCTATTCCCAACTCTTCCATTGTTCTTACTAATCTTGCCTCTGTATACCTCGGCGGCGGCTGAGTAAAATGCTGTTTAGGTGTGATATCCTTTTTAAATACCTCATCCCCTTCACTTAGGTCTGGCAGCATCTTATTTCCCTCATCGACTTGATCATCTGTACCTTCTACATAGAGCTTCATAAAACCTGGAAACTTTATCTTCGAACCTGTAGCACGAAACAAAACGTTTCCATTTTGCAAATCCACACTCATTGTGTCCATGATAGCTTGCGACATTTGACTAGCTAAAAATCGTTCCCAAATAAGTTTATATAAGCGGAATTGATCTCTTGATAAATACTGTTTTACGCTATTCGGTTCACGCAATGTACTAGTTGGACGTATCCCTTCATGGGCATCTTGGGCATTTGATTGCTTTTTATCTTTTCTTTGTTCTTCCTTTAAGTAATCTTCTCCGTATTCTTTACGGATATATTCCGCCGCTTCAGCTTGTGCAACTTCCGAAATTCTAGTCGAATCCGTTCTCATGTATGTAATCAGACCAACGGTTCCATTTGCTCCTAGCTCAATTCCTTCGTATAGCTGCTGGGCAAGCATCATGGTTTTTCTTGCACGGAAATTTAATTTTCTCGCTGCTTCCTGTTGTAAAGAAGAAGTGATAAAGGCAGGTGATGGATTACGTTTTCGTTCCTTTTTAGATACAGAAACAACTTTAAACTTGTCACCCTTCATTTGTTTTAAAATGGACTCTACATCTTCTTGCGATTTTAATTCAGTTTTTTTATCTCCCACTAAGGAATAAAAAAGTGAACTAAAATGATCCTTCCCTTTGAATAGTTCTCCTTCTATTGTCCAATATTCTTCAGGAACAAACGCTTTAATCTCTTTTTCCCGGTCAATTATTAATCGAACGGCAACTGATTGTACCCGTCCAGCACTCAGTCCTTTTTTCACCTTTTTCCATAGAAGGGGACTGATGTTATAACCTACAAGACGATCCAAAATTCTCCTTGCCTGCTGCGCGTCTACAAGA
>JAQSXG010000367.1 GCA_029256785.1 Neobacillus sp. | reverse complement strand
GCCATTATTCCCAGAAAATCTAAAACACAAAACAGCCATACAATCCAGATGTCTTCCCAGCTTTATAATCATTTGCAAATAGAGGGAAATCAAGGAGTACAGCTTTTGCTTGGTAAGAAACAAGTAGATGTCACCATACAAATCAAGGAAATGGGATTACTTGAAATTCTATTTCCTGAAAATTTATATAGCGAATTTCATTTACCTGTTAAACAACTAACACTTCATGCCCGTTATCTTTATGATGTTCATACCCTTCATTTTGGCCCAGTTATTGCACTATTGACCGACTTTAAATCATCAAGTGAAGAAACCCCTCACTTTCGTTCCATCCATAGCTTTTGCGAGGAACTGCACCAAGGAGTAACAGAATTTGGCGGATTTTTTTATGTATTTTCCTATCGGGATTTTACCACCAAGGGATATTTTTTTGAAAAAGGCATATGGCACTCCTTCGTTCCTCCTTTGCCTGATGTCATCTATAATCGCATCCATTCCCGAAGACTCGAATATGCAGACGACTTTATCAATTTCCGCAAAAAACTTACTGAAATAACTATACCTTATTTTAATGATCGATTTCTTTCAAAATGGGAAGTTTATGAGCGTTTAGTGAACGAAAATCATCTTCATCCACATATACCAGAGACAAAGATTTATTCGAAGGAGAATTTGCTTGATTTTGGAAAAAGGTATGAGACTCTCTTCATTAAACCTATACATGGCAGTCAAGGCCGGAATATTTTCAAACTTATAAAGGAAAAAAATCTATACACAATTAAAGCCTCCCTAACTTCAATACCAGGAGAACTTTCTAATCCATTTTGCCTTGAAGAAATATACCAGTATTTAAAGCCCCTAATTAATAATCGCATTTACATTATCCAACANNNNCTTACTACCTATGAATCTCGAGGGATGGACTTTAGGGCCCTTTGTCATAAATCATTAAATAATAATTGGCATGTAACTTCGGTTGTAGCGAGAATTTCGGCAGAGGATGAATTTGTATCAAATATCGCCAGGGGTGGCGAGATTCTAGCCCCATTAAAAGCGCTAGGCAGTCTCATGAGCAAAGAGGAGGCGAAAGAAACTTTAGCTAGAATCAAAGACTTATCCACTGATACGGCAGCCGCGCTTAGTCTTCAGTCACCTGGAATTATTGGTGAACTTGGTATCGATATTGGAATTGACGAAGCGGCTCATCCCTGGTTAATTGAGGTAAACTCAAAGCCTTCGAAGAATTTTGATGATGGGTTAATGAAAATAAGACCTTCAGCAAAAGCAATAATCCAATTTTGTACATTACTAGCGTTTGATACATCTGTGTGTGATTGAGTGATGGTGGGACGTTGCCATTTTACCGAACGAGACGCCCTTTGCCTTTTTCGGGCAAATGGGTGCCCGCCATTTTACCGTACGAGACGCCCTCTGCCTTTTTTGGGCAAATGGGTGCCCGCCATTTTACCGTACGAGACGCCCTTTGCCTTTTTTGGGCAAATGGGTGCCCGCCATTTTACCGTACGAGACGCCCTCTGCCTTTTTTGGGCAAATGGGTGCCCTCCATTTTACCGTAGGAGAAGCGCTCTGCCTTTTACGGGCAAATGGGTGCCCGCCATTTTACCGAACGAGACGCGCTCTGCCTTTTTCAGGAAAATGGGAGCCCGCCATTTTACCGTAGGAGAAGCGTTCTGCCTTTTACGGGCAAATGGGTGCCCGCCATTTTACCGAACGAGACGCCCTTTGCCTTTTTCGGGCAAATGGGAGCCCATTCTAACCTAAATAAAACAGTAGGAGGAAATTTCCATGATAGCATTTGGAGTTATGACATTAAGCATGGAAAGTGAAGCTTCTTATATCGATGAAATCGCAATCCGTGCAAATTCTTGTGGAATGGAGTGCTTCCGCTTCCTTCCTTCAAAAATTCATCCGCATACATTAAAAGTCACTGGCAGAAGATTCGACTTTGGACAGCAGCTTTGGATCGATTGTGAATTTCCAATCCCTACTCTCCTCTATGATCGCTGCTTCTATGGAGATGACGAGCATTCAAAACAAAGTATCCCGATCGTTTCATGGTTAAAAAGCCGAGAAGATATCACCTTTTTAGGCTATGGGCTCCCTAACAAATTAGATTTATATCATGCATTAAAAACATCTGTACTCTCGCCATACATGCCACAATCTCAGGCTATCACTGATCTTCCCATTGTTCTTGATGAATTAAAACGACGAAAAAAGCTAATTATTAAGCCGATTAACGGCTCCCAAGGGTATGGTATTTATTATTTAAAAAAGAACAACAAAACCTATCATGTAAAAACAGAAAAAAACAAGAAAATCATCTCAAGGATTTTTCCAAATGAATTTAAGCTTAGCGAATGGCTAAAGACTTTAGTTCAACAACGGAAGTATCTTCTTCAGCCTTATCTTGATTTGGTCAATACTGAGTTACAGCCTTTTGATATTAGGATTCTTCTTCAAAAGAATGAACTAGGTCAGTGGGTTGAGCGCGGAAAAGGCATCCGCACAGGTAATACGGGAGGAATTCTATCAAACTTAAGTGCCGGGGGTTCAGTAGTCGATTTTACTGAGTGGTCAGCCAATCTATCGTCATCCAAATTAGAATATATTTGCAATGAATTAAGCTTTATCCTAACTAATCTACCTGTCTTACTTGAGAAGGAGTTCTTGCCCTTATTCGAACTTGGTATTGATATTGGAATTGCAAAGAATGGAGCCATCTGGATTCTTGATGTTAATTCAAAGCCTGGCAGAAAAGTACTATTAAAAACAAATGCGGAATTGAAGAATACCTTATCCCTCGCACCACTTCTTTATGGAAAATTCCTTTCAGAGGGGAATAATAAGGAAAGGACGGTAGACTATGCGAAAGCGTTATATCATTGAAGTAATAGAAAATAATCACCTGACAGTTTTTTGCCCACCAGGAATACTTAAAGATACGACACTAAAGAAAATTGCTTTCGGCTCTAAATCTATCGAAGTAGAATTCTATCCCCACCCTGATGAAGGAGACAATAGGATTGTCATCAGCAAAGGAATTCAAGAAGCAATTTACTTTCCCAACTTTTCCATACCCTTACACATATTTATAGAAAATCAGGTTCTTTTCATCGGACCGCTAATTGGTATTTTCACGGCAGGTTTCACGCCATTTCCATTACGCCCCATAGGCGAAAGAAGCAACTTTTTCTCAAAACTGCTTTCAGTTAAGAAAACGGTTGGTGCCCTGCCCTTTGTGTTCGGTGAACAGCATATCGATTGGGAGCAAGGCACAATAAAGGGTTACTTTTTTCAAGAGAATAACTGGAAAATCATTGAAATTCCGTTTCCCAACGTAATCTACGATCGTCTTCCTAACCGGAAAAGTGAAAGAAATCCAAAATTAATTAAGGTTAAGGAACTGCTGCAAAATGAGTACCTAATCCCTTGGTATAATCCGGGTTTTTTCAATAAGCTTGATATTAACGAGAGATTATTGCAAGACAACTCAGTAACAGAGTATCTTCCAGAAACGCACCCTTTTTCCTCCTTTTCTGTTATTGAAGCAATGCTCTCTAGATATGGACATATTTATATCAAACCTATAAACGGAAGCCTTGGTTTAGGAGTGCACCAGATTATCTATGATAAAAAGCAAAATGATTATTTCTGCCGTTATCAGGACCGTGATGGTGTGAATCGGTTGCGTAAATTCTCAACAGTTGAAAGCTTATTCAATACGGTTTTTACTAATCAAAGGCTCGACAGAATGCTAGTTCAACAAGGTATTCATTTACTTAGGCACGAATCTCGCCCCATTGATTTTCGCGTACACACCAATAAAGATGATATAGGTGACTGGCATGTAACAGCGATTGCTGCAAAAATTGCTGGACTTGGCAGTGTAACCACCCATTTGAGAAGTGGCGGAGAGACCAAAACAATAGCCGAAATATTCCCTCAGGAGGAGTGTGAATATTATACAAAGAAGCTCTCCCGTGCCGCCCTACTTCTAAGTGAAGCGATCGGAAAAAATATGGAGGGCATCATTGGAGAAATTGGCTTTGATTTAGGACTTGATAAAGATGGTAAGGTTTGGTTATTTGAGGCCAACTCAAAACCTGGAAGATCTATTTTCAGTCATCCAGAACTTAAACATTTTGATTTATTAACACGAAAGCTCTCGATCGCCTTTGCTGTTTTCCTTACAGAACAATCCATTCTGCATCCTGAGGAAATATTCAAATGAATATCCTTTACGCGCAGAACGAGCAAAAAGGACCTCTCATTGGAATACTGACAGCAAGAAATCGCCATGGTGAAATTGCTGGAAACGGCGCACTATTTATTGAAATCCAAAAGAAACTCCTAACTCAAAATGCAGTTAGCTTTATTTTTACACAAGACGGTGTGAACGAGGACACTATTAATGGCTATATGTTCCTTCCGGAGAAAAATGCCTGGAAAAGGATAACGGTTCCCTTTCCCAACCTTGTTTATAACCGGATACCGTTTAGAAAATCTGAACAGGATGCTAACAGTCAGCTTTTTTTTTCACAATTAAAAGAAAAAAACATCCCTTTTTTCAATCCTTGCTTTATTGATAAATACGAGCTATATTGCCTTTTAAAAGACCATCCTATACTAAAAAAACATATCCCAATAACAATCCTCGCAAATCATAAAAAGCGGTTATCAGCCTTTTTAATTACACATGGAAGTATCTACTTAAAGCCATCGCAATCTGCAAGAGGAAAGGGTATCTTTCGATTAAGCCTTGAAGATAATGAGAAGCTTCAATTAACGTCGATAAATCAATGTAAATCCTACCGTTCGTTTGATTCATTTTGGCTCGATTGGAAAAAAGAACTAATTGATAGGAAGTATTTAGCACAGGAGGAAATTCACCCCGACTTATACAATGGAAAGCGATTTGATTTTCGTATCCTTGCACACGCAGAAAAGGATGGATTCATTGTCACTGGGGTTGGAATCAGACAATCTCAAGACCAGCAGATTACCACTCATATCCCAACTGGTGGAAAGCTCCTCCCCTATCAACTACTTCAAACAGAAAAACATGACCGTTTCATCGAAATGGCTGTTAAACTAACAGGGAAATCACTGTCAGACCAATTTGGCTATTTTGGTGAATTCTCTATTGATGCGGGAATCAGTCAATCAGGGAAATATTATATTTATGAAGTCAATTCAAAACCGATGAGCTTTGATGAAAATGAAATTGAGGAAAGAAAAATTTCTCAGTTATGCCATTTGTTTTTCCAGCTCACTAAATATTGAAATTTTTTCTGGATTGTCTGTCAATTATCCCTTAAGCTAGAAGTAGAACGAGCCTAAGGGGGATCATTACTATGCTGATGCATTTTCAGTTTAAGCCACTATTTGAAAATAAAAATATTCCTGGATGGAATTTTTCCTTTTACTATAAAAAACAGCAGTATAAAGGTATTTATCATCAAACCGGAAAGATTGAATGGACTGTTAATACCCCTGAACAAGAGGATATTGACGCATTGACAAGCCAAGTTCACGAACTCATGCTCTTTCACGTATACGAATAACATCTGCATGAAAACAAACCAATTCCACAAACTAAACTCAAAATTGTGGGAAAGGATTGATTACATGAATAATAAGAATGGAGATCCATCAAAAAAGGACTTATTATATGAGGGGAAAGAAGAAAAATATTTAGATATTGACCGTATTATTAATGAAGGATTGTCAGGCGGTTCCGTCCATGCCCGTAATGACACAACAAATATTGAAGAAGCATACGATTTTGTTAACGAGGATCCACCATATAAAAGTAAATAACACGAAAGGCTGACAGGTAGATAGCTATCAACTGTCAGCCTTTTATATGTCTTCAAAAATGATATAATTGGACTAAGTCTTGAAATTTTTTCTAATAAGGAAGTTGAGCTGTGCTAAAAAAAATAATGCCATTATATAAAGACTCCATTTTATTTTCCGGCCGTCCAAAACAACCTTCTGATCAATATTATATT